>CAMEUC010000022.1 GCA_945937855.1 uncultured Clostridium sp.
GTCATTTCTTCTTCAGCAATAAATAATTTGTCGTTTATTTCTTTAACTTTATTTTTTATTCTTTCAACATACATTTTATTAAATTCACTATCTAATTCTAAATCTGCCTTATAAACTGTAATAAGTTTTTTCCCTTCTTTATCAACTACAATAATCCAACCATCTTTATTAATATAGAAATGTGTAAAGTTATGGTCTTTAATTTTCCCAGACCATAGTAAATCTGCCGAATTATATAATAACAATAATTTTTCTTTAACAAATTTATCATTTTGAGCAAGATATTGTTTTAATTCATTTCCTGTTTTATTCATAGTTCTTTCAACAAATCTTTCTAATATATGATTTGTAAAAGTAACATCATCTAAAGTATATTCATTCATAGATGCCTCCTTAGTTATTAAATTCTTTATTATATAGGAAGTCTAAGAAATGTCTTAGTTGGTCATTTTCTCCTTCTAATACTCCTATGGCACGTCCAGCTTCAAATGCAGATTTAATAGTTTCTTCCTCAGAGTTTCCTCCAAAAGTAACTTTATATCCATATTTTTGAATTTCTGCTATTGTTTGATATAAATTATTAAGTTGATTTTGATTGTTTTCCAATTCCTCTGTAATTTTTTGTTCTATTTCTTTATAATCTAATATCATATTATATCGTACTCCTTCTTTAATAAAGCACTCTTTTCTTCACATTTTTTAATTTCATCATTTATTTTATTAAGATAAATGCTTTTTAAGTCTTTAATGTCTTCTCCAACCAAACCAGTTTCAAATAAAGTTTTAGCTCCACTTTCAATTTCTTGCTTTGTAATTTCTAAATGTTGTATTTTGTTTTGTAATATATTTAGTTGTTCCTCAATTAAAATATAATTCCAATCTCCAATTCCTAAAACTTCCCACCCTCTTATTTTTTCTTCGAATAATTCATCAAAAATATTAAGAAGTTGTTGTAATCTTAGGTCTTGATACATAAACCAATATCCTTCAAAATAAGAAACAATTAACGACATTTCTTTTATATCTTCAGGTGGCAATTCATAATTCTTTTTAAAATTTTTACTATGTTCAATTAAGTCTTGAATTTTATCATACCATTTATCTTCTTCCCAATAAAATGGGTCTCCATTATTAGCCTTTTTTGCTTCTACTTCTAATAAATTGGTTATATAATAAAATCCTATTGTTGGGTCAGATATTCTATATCTTTGCCATAATTCATTTATTAAATTACAAATAATTGGAATACGTTTCCCTTCTCTAATAGATGAAAAATCTTTTCTAACACAAACATCTCTTTCTTCCATTTTCATCAACTCCTTATTACAATTATTATTATATCATACTGACAACTATTTGTCAAGTTAGATAGTAAAATAAGGAATTTACCTATTCCTTACTTTACATTTCTTTTAATTTAATACCAAATTGTTCTTCTATTTTTTTAATAGCTTCATTTTTTAATATATTTACATCATCTGTTATAATATTATCTTTTATTAAGTTATTTATTTCAGATTCTGTATAATTGTTTCTTGAACCAATTTTTTTATTAAATATATATTGTACATCAACAATAGTTAATTCGTCAATTTCTTTTGTTTTTTTATTTTCTCTATAAAATTTTGCACCTATCTTCATTTTCCCCTCCTATTTTAACTCTACCAAATATCTAATATTTACTTGGTCTTCTCGATATACAATTATCTCATCGTTTCTTAACATTCCTTTCCTACTATCTGCGTGAAGACAATCATAATCTCCTTCTTTTTTAAGTTTGTTATAATCAAAATCATAATATTTACTATTAAAATCTGCTACTATGTAAGGGTTTCCATAATGAACATCATATAATCCCATAAATGCCGTATCATCATTTCCGTGAGCCCAGTATGAATTTCTATATGAAGTATAATTAAATGACTTTCTACTTTGTAATCCAAAATAAATACCATATCCAAACATTTTCCCTGTAATGACTGCATTTGGATTTAATATTAAACCATTACTAATGATACTCATCCAGTTTTCATTACGACTTCCGTGCCATAATAATTTAGTATTTTTAAAATCACTTTCCTTAATATGGGTTTTAAATTTATCATCTGTAGCTTTATTTCTTACTCTCCAAGCCATATAATATTTATCTTTTAAGTCTCCTAATTCTTTACGAATTATTTTTTCATCAGTTGCACCAACTGGTTCTAGTTCTAATCCTAATACCTCTAAAATTGTTTTTTCTACTTTTTCTTTACTATCTTGTTCTGTTTCTTTGTCTATTTTGTGTTGAACTACTTGACCTCTCATTACATTAAGAAGGTCTTGTTCTCTTGTATAAATTGTTGTAAAATCTTCAGCTGATTTTGCAAGATAATCATTAACATTTGACATTTTTCTAGGTAAAACATTAAATAACTTTAAAAGTAAAGCATTAAAAGATTTCCAATCACTGGTATTTGCTATATTATTAAGAATATTTTGACCTTCTTCAACCATCGCCTGAGTAACTTTTTCTGAAGATACCGTATAGTTATCTGCAATTTTTTGTCTTGCACATTTTTGTAAAAATTCTATAAGTTGTTTAACACTAGCATTTTCAATTTCTTTATATAATTGTTTCTCTTTTGGCTTCTCTACATTTACTAAATCTTTTCTTAGTTCTGTTTGGTCTACATATCCTTTTTTAATTTTTTCATTATATTTTTTATCAAATTGGCTTTCTGGATAAGAAGCAACTTGGGCAGAAGCTCCTACTCTTCCATATTTTACAGTAAACGAATTCCCATTAGGAATCATCTCATAGTATTTATTATTATTATTTTCTGTTACCATTAATAAATATTTATATTCCATAATTACAACTCCTATATAAATAAACTTCTCCAAGGAATAATGAAATCAGGACGCATATCTTCATCACATTCTTTACACAATCCCCAATCTTTTTTCCAAAGTATTTTTGTATATTTTCTACCACAACAATCACAAGTCTTATTTTCTGTCGTTCCCCAATAAGCGCTATTGATGGCATAAGCTCTTTGTTCTTTATTACCTAAAGCAACCAAGCCATCAAACTTATATGCTTTTTCTCCTATTGGTATAACATTCCAAGGTATATTACCAAATACTTGCTTCCTAAAAGTTTTGTCTATGTAAGTTCCAATATCACTAAAAACTTGCCCATTTATTCTTATAAAATTTGGAGAACCAATGTGGTCTCCAAAATCTCTATGTTCTGTTAAATCTATATCTGCATCATTAATCATTTTTTTTACCTAAAAAAGTTTTTATTTTATCGAAAAAACTTTTCTTTCCTTTTAAGTCTTCATCAGATGATAGAAGTGTTATTCTAGTCATACCATCTTCTAATTTTGTTTCTTGAAGATGTAATTTATTTAACTGCTCTTTTAATTCTTCGTCTGTTGAAGGAATTGAAACTATAGGAATTTCATTCACTATATCTTTCCCGCTAGCTTCTTGCATTTCTGCGACCATTTTATCAAGAGTTAAATCACAATACTCATCAACCCAATCTCCTATGTAATAGAACCTTTCATTAATTGCTTGTTTATCTCTGTCTAAAAATGCTCCAAATAATATAGGGTCTTTCTCTCTACGTTCTTTTTGAACTTGTTTAGAAAGTTTACCATTATAATCAGTACAAACAACATAAAATTCATCGAATAAATCTTTAACTTTAATCATTGCATTGGCTACTTCTTCTGGTATAACTCTTTCATAGGAAGCTATATCTAATATTACAACTTGTTTATCAGCAACTTTATCAATATACTCTTCTATGTCATCTCTATAAACAAATTTTGTAATTCCAGCATCAATTACCTTCTTTTCTTTCATAATTGATTCAATATGGAAAATAAGTTTTCTAAGTCCTTTTGTTTGCCCAGTTTGATTGTATAAATCTGCTAAATGTATGGCATTAGCATAAACTTTAGATAATTTTTCATCATTCATTTCTTGAATTTTATCTTTTACTGATTGAAAATACTCATAAGGATTAAGTATTTTAACATCTTCATTATTAATATCTTCTTGTAAAACTATTTTATCCATAAATAATTCC
Source organism: uncultured Clostridium sp. (assembly GCA_945937855.1). Classification (GTDB taxonomy): domain Bacteria; phylum Bacillota; class Clostridia; order TANB77; family CAG-508; genus UMGS1933. The sequence goes on from CAMEUC010000022.1 coordinate 4,085, forward strand.
TCCTACCTTCTACCTATTGCTCCACCCATTAAAGCTATTAAAAAATCTTCTTTCTTTCCTACAACATATATTCTTCCATCTTCTTCTAAAAATAAAGAATTCTTATCGTTATATAATTTCCCATCAATAATTAAACCATTATTATCAAGGGTTGGAGCTATTCTACTTGGCTCATTATCTACATTTATTAACACAAAAGGAATATCTTCATTTTTAACTAATTGTTTAATATATTGTGTTCTTTTTACTCTTTTTTTAAATAAATGTTTATAAATAACATTCTTTAATAATCCTATAATTATCATTATTATGGTTGCAAAAGCCATAGCAACTAAAATTATTTCATTATTATTTAAAGTTATATTCATATATCGTCTCCTTCTTTACATTTTATTTTTTAAAAAGGGAATGTAAAAACCTTTCATTATCTCTAGTTGAAATCCTTGTCTGATTTCCTTTTAAAATATCACGAAGTTGTTGTTGTTTGCTCATTTTTTCTTGTAGTTGGTCAGATACTTTATCAAGTTTACTTAAAAGATATTCTTTACCATTTCCTTTTTTAAGACTTTGTACAATAGTTGTACTTTCATCTAAGAACTCACTATAAGTTTCAATAGATTGGTTAGAAAACAAAAATCTATATACTATGTCATTTTTTTGAGCTAATCCCTTAATTGCATCTACATACACATCTGTATTTTCAATTGGGTCTACATTTTTATATTTATCAGATTTTTGATTAATTTCTTCGACAGAACCAACACTAGCTCCCTCAATTTTTTGTCCAGATAAAAGTGCTTTATGAGTTCTATCCTCTGCTAAAATTAATGCATTTACTTCATCTTCATTTCTTGCAATCTCTGCAAAATGAATTTGTCCTTTTGGCATTAATTTACCTACATATAATGAGAAACCTTTCTCAGTTAATTCTTTAAATTTTTTAATTGCGTTTTCATAAGTTTCTTTTTCATCAGCTATACAAGCTTCTAACATTTTTTCCAATTCTTCTACTGTATCTTCTCCAATTCTTTTTAAACAAGCCTTATCCATTTTAATTGCATTACCTGTCATTCTCATTACGCTTTTTATTTTACCAATAACATAATCCACATCTAAATTATCTTTATCTGCAATATATTTAATTTGGTCATATGCATCATCTATATCTGAAGCATATATGTATTGATTATTATGAACAAATATATTATTTTTAGCAAATGTTACTTTATAAATGCCTATGTATTTAGAATCTAAAATTTCTATTTTTCTATTTAGTTCTATTGTTTCTGGAGAATCTTCCACTCTTTTTTGTACCTCTTCAACAACTGCTACACAACTATCTATATCTGCTTCTTGATACTCTCTTGAAGTTCTTTTTGTAATACTTTTAGGTTTTCCAAATTCTTTTTTAATCATTCTATCATATTCAATATTTGCTAATTTTTCTGTTTTTTCTTCAACTATTCTTTGAATAGTAAATTTTCCATCTCCAACTTTTACATTAGCAGATATTGTATATAAATTATAACCTTTTCTAGGAAGTTTTCCATTTTTTTTAGGTTCTTGAAGATTCGGTTCTTCAATAATTTTTTCTTTTTTGATATTCGCAGTAACTACTTTATTTGCTTGCCTTGGTTTTTCTTCCTCCTCAACAACTTTATTCTTATTATTAATTTTTATTTCTATTTTTTGTTGAGGCTGTTCCTGAACTACAACCTCAGCTTTGTTAAAGACACACCTCTTCTTCGGCTTTCTCTACTTTAATTTGAACATCTTTATATGGACATTTTGGGAATTTTTGTTTTAAATATTCTTTAATATTATCTATTGCTCCTTTTTCACCATCTGCCCATACATCTCTTTCAAAATTAACTGGGACTTTATTCCCATAATAATTCATAAGAGGTACTGTTACGTGCCATTTGCACCATTCTCTTTTTCCTATACAAAATTCTTCTTTAGATATTAATTCAGAAGCTTTAGCTTTATAATAATGACCTTCTTGAGCCTCTATTGTTTTATTTAATTCATCTCTAGCAGTTTGTGCCATTTCTAATATTTTAGGATTTTTCTTTACAATATCTTGTAACATATCAATTATTTTATCATATTGCCCAATGCCGTTTTTAATGTTTCTTCTTTGGTCTAATAAACATCTAAACATTTTACTTCTCTCTAAAAATATCTCAGGAGTCTTTGCGTCTTCATATGCGTGTTGATAATCTCCTTCCATCAAATTAAATACATCTTCTGCTTTTTTATATTGACTCATATATCCATTATTTATATCTATTAAAGAGCAAAACATATCCATAAATGCATTAAATGGAGGAATGTCTTTTATATTTATATCCACATTATTATTTTTAAAAGTTTGTGCTATATCATCTAAAACAATTTTTTCAATTCTTTCATCATATATTTTTTCTTCTTTTTCTTCAACAACTTTTGTTGTTGATACTACTTTATTAGTTTTTTTATTAACAATTTTTGTATTTTTATTTTTTAATCTAGCTGGAACATATTCTTTATTTGTTCCAAATTTTTTATTTTCATATTTAATTTGAGATATCTTTTGTCTACATTTTTTACAAATTCCTTCTATACTTCTATTATAATATTCTTTGTCATCAATTTCTTTCAAACAATCTTTACATTGCATAATCATTTCCTACCTTTCTTTTCTTTATTCTTTTCTTCTCTTAAATCTTCCAAATATTTTGCAACATCAGGTGGTACGTGTATATGGTCATCAAAATATGAGCTATCTTGTCTTTCTAAAAAGGCGTAAGCTATATTTAATGGGATTTCACAAACAATTAGGTCTTCATAGCTTTGATGAATATCCTCTTTAAATTCAAGATATAATGGGTCAAGTGATGATTCTGGGTCAATTAAAACTATTTTTCTTTTTTTCATATATTGCCTCCTTTCTTATTATATCTGCATTATATCATAAATTGTAATATTTGTCAAGTATTTTTACATTTTTTCTTATAATATATCATATAATTTAAAAGAAAGCAATATATAAATTAAAATAAAATTATTCTTTAAAGTAATCACCAAGTGCTTCAATGTCATCATTGTCTGGATAATCTGGGTCATCATCTAAAAAGCAAATTGTAATTTCTAAATCATCATTGTCTGCAAAAGCTTCTTTAATAATAGAAAGTACAATAGTCCATTTTAATCTATCTAATCCAGCTCCAATCTTTGGCATCGCAAGACGTTTTACTTTTCCATTTTCTATTTGTAATGCCATATCATTTAAAGCATTTTGTAAATCTTGATATGTTGGTTTCTCAAAGCATCTCTTTTTTGTTATTAAGTTATATACATTATCTATTTTTACTGCTTTTCCAACATATGTAACAAGACCTTTATCGTCACATTTTGTTTCTAGTCTTTCTCTCATATTGTATCTATTGTTAAATTCAACAGCAATACCTGCTCCCAATTTAAAATCTTCACTGATACAATGTGCAAAACAATATCCTTGAGGCATATCAAATAAATTTTTTTTAACAAAATAAAAATTTGCCATAACAATTCTCCTTCCTAATAAAAAATCTTATGATGTAATGTTTCATCTTGTTTTTGATGATTTACATTATATCATAAGATGTAAAATTTGTCAAGCTGATTTGATAAAATATTCAATTATTTTTTAATCTTTTTTGTTGGCTTTATGATTTCATCTATAACTCCTAATTTTTGAGCTTCTTTGACATCCATAAACCAATCTTGTTTTCTTTCATTAATATATTCTAATTTATCTTTTGTTATACTTGTATTTTCTAAGATAAGTTTATCTAACTTTTCTTGGTCTTTTTTAACTTGGTCATTAGTTTCATCTATATCTTTGAATTTACCATATCCTGAACCCCAACTTAATTGATGGTACATTAGTGTTGTATTTTCATAAGCCATTCTTCTATCACCACAAGTTAAAATAAGAAATCCAGCACTACAAGCTTCTCCTGAAGCATAAATCCAAACTGGAGTTGCACTACATCTAATTTGGTCACATATTGCAAAAGCAGAGACAAGCAATCCTCCGTGGAGTACATATATGTAATCTAATAGGTCTTCTTTCATACCCTACAATTTTACTTTCTTGTTCTGCATCAAAGATATTTACTTTAAGAATACCTTTAATGATGTCTTCTGCTGTTTCTTCATTTAGCTCTTTTAATAAGAATAGGTCTCTATCTGGTATTTCATTTGCCACTTCCATAATCTCTCCATTTCTATAATAATTTATGTTAGCTCCATAAATATATGAGCATTTAATACTCTTGTATAATTTATGTATTCGTTTTCAATTTCACTAAAGTAATTAATTGGGTCTCCACTCATAAAAACTTGGAAAAGGTCTAAGTCTCTTAGACATTGTTCTAGTCCTTCTGTCCCTGTCCCAATATTATAAGTTTTGTTTATAAAAGTGAATAATTTTTTATAATCTTTATCAAAGTAAACTGTTCCTTTAATCATAAGCTCTAGTTGAGTTTTTCCTTTAAAAATTCCATTTACTTCTTTCATTCTATCATAGAAAACTGAATCTACGCATCTATGTTCTTGGTCTGCTAACCTTGAAAAATATTCTGCATAAACGTCCTCTCTTGTTAATTCTCTGTTTCTTGGTTCTTTTATCATACTAATCATTTCCTTTCATTTCAAATCTTTTCATATCAAATCATATCTTAACAAAATAATACCTATTTTGAACAAGTTCCAAATTTTGAACTCAAATTTGGGTCACGCATTGCTTCCCAACTTACTATTGGATAATTTGGATACCAAGGATTATATGGATTGGTTGGAATATATGGGTAAGGGTTTTTTGGTAAGTCTTTTGTCCAATCGTTTTTATCATCCTTATCTCTTGTAGTTTCTGCTTCATCAGGACTGTCTGCAATTGCATCTTGTTTTTCTATACTATATCCGATTTCTTGCAAAAAGTCAAGTATTTCATTTATATTACTAAATTCTAATTTCATAATTCCTCCCTACATAAATTTTACTGTGAAGTTCTGATATTTATCTAGTTCTTTTGTCATCTCTGGTTCTAAAATGTTATATACTGCAATTTTTTTCTCCATATTTGTTTCAAAATCCAATAAATCTAATTCTTCTTGTTTTAGCCATTGTTTTAATAATTCTGTGTTTATTTCTACAACATAATCTTTTCCTTTTTCATCATCATAATATCCACAAATTAACGAATCTCTTAATGTCATCATCTGTCCCAATCCTCCTCTTCTTCAATCATCCTTTGTAATTCTCGTTTTTTCATAGCACGTGTAGGATTTTGTAATCTTTCATATTTTTTCTTTTTCTTATATTCTTTTGTATGTTTTGCCTTTTCTCTTTCTTCAGCTTGTTGCCTTGCAACTTCTGGATTATGTTTTTCATCATTGTCATATAATGGAATTACTAAAACATCTTCCCCAAAATTAAAACTAATACTTTGTGCTTCTTGTACTTGACCATCACCAGTCATCATTACACAATTTAATTTAAACTCTCGCAGCATATTATTTATTATTTCTTCTTGATTACGAGGTAAACTATGTAAATATTGGTGTGCAACTTCTTCAACATTTGCTCCATTTTCTACAGTAGCTTTACCTCCTTCCGATTTATGTTTTAAATGATGATATGTAATCTGATGACTAATTGGCTTCCCTTTAAACCTTTTCTCTTGGACGAAGACCTTAAATGTCTTAATCCCTCCCATTGCTTCAATTTGTTCAGCAACTTTTGCTCTATTAAAAAAACATCCTTTACCATAAATTCTTTCTAATTCTTTTTTTGCAGAACGATTACTATTAGACATTTTTCTCTCCTTAAATTAATTTTCTAATCCAAAATGTTCATTGTCCTTTTCTTGTAATATCTTAAAAAACATTTCAAGTTTACTTGCAACATCCTCTTCTGGTGTATCTATATCAACTTCTTCTTCATCGTCACTTTCTATGAATATGTGGTTTAATCCCTCAAATAATAAAGCAGCTACTTTTTCTTCTAATTTTAATATAATTTCAGAGTTATCTCTGGAATCATTAAACTCAAAAGTAAAAATGGTTTTATCTTTAATATCCTCTTCAAATATTTTTAAGTCAATTTTTTCAACAATATCAGAAATATGTATATCTAACTTTTTCATAAAGCCTCCTATAACATTAAATCTAAATTCCAATCAATAATATTTGCACTTAATATTTTAATTTCTGTAAATCTTTCTAATTCTAAGTTGTCGTTATAATTTTTCATATAATAATCTAATTTATAATCTAAATTATCATTTAAAATAACGATAAATTCACTAGCTTCTTTTGTAGGAACAGTTAATTCTATACAAACATCTCTTTCTGTTTCTTTTGCTATTTTAAACATTTTTTCTAAGTCTTCTTTAATCATCTTTCTTCACTATCCTTCCCTTTTATATTTGAAAAATAATCTTCTAAAGTATCTTCTGTATCATCTTTTACAACACTTATTAATCCCAATAGATTAAATAAACCTTCTTCTATATCAAAAACATTATCTTCATTTAATTCTTTTACAGAATATAAATATACGTTTTCCTCATCTTCGTAAGATGTTACATAACAAAAATCTTCTGTAGACTCAAATAATATTCCAATCAATTTTGGAACAATATCTGTTTCAAATAATGTTAAGTCTATTGCATAATATCCTAAACAAATACTATATAACCAATTTTTTTTGAATGAATAAACTTTTATGGCATCGTCTGGAACACATTTATCTTCTTCTCCATCTTCTATCCATCCTTCATTCCAAGTATCTAACTCCCAAAATATTTCATTTGGAATTTCGTGTTCATTAGCTTCTTCAATATGAAATCCAAATTCTACTTTTGCTTCATCTACTGCAAAATATAATGCAGCAATTAATTCGTCAAATATTCTTTTACATCTATTTAATTCATCTTTGTCGAAATTAAATACTAAAGTGAATCCTATTTCTTCTTTCTCTTCATAATTTGAACGAAATTCGCCAATATAAAAGTATTTGTCATTATATTCACTCGCTAACAAGTAACTATATATTTTATCAATAATGAAATTTCCAACCTTGTTATGTTTTACATCGTCACATTTTATACTAATATTTAACTCATAATCTGGCTGAGAATAAAACCACTTTTTTGCTGTAATGACGCCAATTTTGTTATTAATTAAATTTAATAAAAGTCCAATTTTATTAAGCATTTTGTCTGCTATCTGAATGTTCATTTTCCCTACTCTCCCTTTGTTTTTATCAAATTTGTCAAAATGAAATTTTATTTCTCCTGTTCGGAATCTTTCTCTTTTACATCTTCTTTCTCAAGCAATTCTCTTAAAGCTTGAATCATTCCTTCTAAATCTTTTATAATTGTTCTTATTACATCAGATTTTTCTTCTATATCAAAATAATTTTTTGCTAAACCAAATTGATAAACAGGGTATTGATGTTCTGTATCTATTATATGAGTTATACCATCTTCTTGTAATTGGCTTTTATTATACCAACTTTTTTTTATTTCAATTTGCATATCATTAATTTTCATTATTTTTCTCCATATAATATTTACTAACTAAATTATTATATTCTGGTAGCCATTCTAATATTTCTTTCCCATTTTCTGTTTTTATATTATTATAAAATTTCTTATAGTGACCACATTTAATCATTTTTGCAACTTTATCTAATCCATATTCTTTAATATCTACATATATATTATCTAATACAGCTTTAGTACAAAATTCCATAAATTCTATTCCATTTTCAGCATCTCTATTATGTGCTTTATAATACTCATATGGGTCAGATTGCTTCCATTCTTTACCTGCATTTTTACTATATACTTTACCAGCTGCTACTGTATCTGCAATCATCTCATATACATATTTTAAAGGCATACGAACTGGATATTGGCATTGTTTACTATTCCAATCTACCCAAAACCAAAAATGATGTTTATTTCTTGATTTATGATGTAACCAAGCCATACTATATCCTTTTTCTTCTTTTTCTGCTTCTATTGGACTTCTATTCCCTTGAAAATATTTTACACTTGGTATAAATTCTGTAGGACTAAATTTACTAAGGTCGTGTATAATACCTTGCCAATATAATCCAAATTTAAAACAAATTTTAGCAACTTCTTTCTTATGTCTAAAAACTGTTTTTAAATGTCCAATTAATTTTCTAAAAAAATTCATCTTAATCTACCTTTCTAATG
>CAMEUC010000023.1 GCA_945937855.1 uncultured Clostridium sp.
ACAAATATATAAACCCCGACGAGATTGGGCGGATTGCAAAAGTATATAGGAGAAAAAATGAAAGAAATAGTAGTATTAGGAATAGAATCAAGCTGTGACGAAACATCAGTATCAATTGTAATAAATGGCAGAAAAGTTCTATCAAACATAATAAATTCACAAATAGATATACATACAATGTATGGAGGAGTCGTACCAGAAATAGCATCAAGATGTCATACAGAGGTAATAAACCAAGTGACTAAACAAGCACTAAAAGAAGCAAATATGACTTTTAATGATATAGATGTAATATCATGTACATATGGACCGGGACTAGTTGGAGCATTACTTGTAGGAGTATCTTATGCAAAAGGGCTAGCATATGCATTAAATAAACCATTAGTAGGAGTAAACCATATAGAAGGGCACATTGCAGCAAACTATATAACATACGAAAATCTTAAACCTCCGTTTTTGTGTCTAATAATATCAGGAGGTCACACACATTTAGTACATGTTAAGGACTACTGCGATTTTGAAATAATAGGAAAAACAAGAGATGATGCAATTGGAGAAGCATTTGATAAGGTTGCAAGAGTAGTAGGACTTGGATATCCAGGAGGACCAAAAGTTGATAAGCTTGCAAAAGAAGGAACTCCTTCAATAGACTTACCCAAAGCAAATATAGAGAACTTGGACTTTAGTTTTAGTGGAATAAAAACAGCAGTTATAAATTTAAACCACAAAAATCAAGAAATAAACAAAGCAGACCTTTGTGCAAGTTTTGAAAAAGTTGCAACAGAAATGCTTACACATAATACAATAAATGCAATAAAACAAATAAACAAAAACAGCAAGCAAAAAATAAATAAAGTAGTACTCGCAGGAGGAGTATCTGCAAACTCATACATTAGAGAACAATTTAAAAAGATAGGAACAGAAGAAAACTTGGAAGTTTATTTCCCAGAACTAAAATTATGCACAGACAATGCAGCAATGATAGCATCAGCAGGATACTACAATTACATTGAAGGGAAAATATCGGATTTAAAATTAAACGCAATACCCAACCTAAAAATTGGAAATTAGGCATAAAATTTTATAAATTTATGAAATAAATATTTATTAACAAAAATGAAACCCCGACGAGATTGGACGGATGGCGAAAAAATAAGGAGAGAATGTATGTCAATATATGCAATTTCAGACCTACACTTGTCATTTGGCGAAAACAAACCAATGAACATATTTGGCGAAAACTGGACAAACCATGAAGAAAAAATAAAAAAAGACTGGCAGAAAAAAGTAAAAGAAAACGACTGGGTATTAATGCCAGGAGATTTTTCATGGGCAATGTACTTAGAAGATACATATAAAGACTTTGAATATTTAAATTGCCTTCCAGGGAAAAAAATATTATTAAAAGGAAATCATGATTATTGGTGGACAACTCTTACAAAAATGAGAGCATATTTAAAAGAAAACGACTTCGAAAATATAGATTTTATATATAACAATAGTTATCTTTGCGAAAATAAGATAATAGTAGGAACAAGAGGTTGGTCTGAACAAGAAGAAAAACCAGAAAAAATAATAAAAAGAGAAAATTTAAGACTAGAAATGTCTTTAAAAAATGGTGTAGAACAATATGGAAAAGACAAAGAAATAATAGTATGTATGCACTATCCACCATTTAATAGTTATGAAAAGCAAGAATTAAGCTTTATAGAAACAATGAAAAAATATAATGTAAAAAAATGTATATATGGTCATATACATGGATCAGAAGCACAAAAAGAAGCATTCAACCGGAGAATATAAAGGAATAGATATAAAACTAGTAAGTTGTGACTATACAGGATTTGAACTCATAGAAATTTAGAAAGAACTGTAAAAACAGTTCTTTTTTTATTATTTTTTCTTGTAATATAAATACTATTATGATAAAATAATAAACGTAAAATTAGATAGAAGGAAGAATTATGCTAAAAGATAATATAAAAAATTACAATTTAGAAGAATTGCAAAAAATAGTAGAAGATTTAGGAGAAAAGAAATATAGAGCAGAGCAAATATTTAATTGGATATATAAAGAAAATGTTACAAGTTTTGATGACATGGTAAATTTGCCACTAACTTTAAGAGAAAAATTAAAGGAGAAGTTTGATTTACACATATTTAAAATAATTACAAAACAAGAATCAAAAGATGGAACTAAAAAATATCTTTTTGATATTTTGGATGGGAATGCCATTGAATCTGTTCTTATGGAATATAAACATGGATATACAATTTGTGTATCTTCACAAGTAGGTTGTAAAATGGGATGTAAATTTTGTGCATCAACAGGAGTGAAGTTTGCTAGAAGTCTAGAGACAGGAGAAATTGTAGAACAACTTCAAGCAATAGAAAGAGATACTGGAATTAAAATATCAAATGTTGTTTTTATGGGAATCGGAGAACCTTTAGATAATTTCGATAATGTTCTAAAAGCGGTAGCCATTATAAATAACCCAAAAGGAATTAATATCGGAGCAAGACACATAAGTATATCAACAAGTGGAATAGTTCCTAAAATTTATGAATTGGCAGATAAAAATTTACAGTGTACATTATCAATTTCTTTGCATAGTGCTTCTAATGAAAAAAGAAGTGAAATGATGCCAATAAACAAAGTATATAATATAGAAGAATTGATGAAAGCTTGTAAATATTATATTGAAAAAACAAATAGAAGAATATCTTTTGAATATGCATTAGCAAAAGAGAATAATGACAATTTAGAAGATGCGAAAGATTTAGTAAAATTATTAAAAGGTATGCTTTGCCATGTTAACTTGATTCCAATTAACAAAATAGATAATGGTAAGTTTAACAAAAGTACAAATGAGAACATAATGAAATTTAGAGATTATTTGAATAATCATGGAATTGTTGCAACAATTAGAAGAGAATTAGGTTCAGATATAGATGCAGCATGTGGACAACTAAGAAAAAAAGAGGTGAAAAAATGTTAAACTTTGCAAATACTAGTGTAGGTAAAGCAAGAAAGACAAACCAAGATTACTATTATATAAGTGAAGATGGTAATTTAAATGTTCTTGCAGATGGAATGGGAGGATATGCTGGTGGAGAAATTGCAAGCCGTCTTGCTGTACTTTCAGTAGTTGAATATATAAAAGAACATTTTGATAAAAATAAACAATATCAAAAAGAGAAAATTTTAGAAATAATAAAAAATGCTATGACATATGCGAATTCTAAAGTTTATCATAAAGCAAAGGAAAATGAAGAATTAGAGCAAATGGGAACAACTTTAGAGGTATGCTTGATATATAAAGAAAGAGCTTTTATTGGACATATAGGAGACAGCAGAGTATATAGAATAAGGAAAGGGATAATGAGAAAATTAACGAAAGACCATAGTTATGTGCAAACATTAGTAGAAGATGGAACAATAACTAAAGAAGAAGCTGAACATCATCCAAAGAAAAATATGCTGATAAAGGCACTAGGCTGTGAGGATACTGCAGAAGTAGATGTAATGGTAAAAGGATTTTTAAAAGATGATATAATTTTAATTTGTTCAGATGGTTTAACAAATATGGTATCAGAAGAACAAATTTATAATACAATAAATAATAATTTAGAAAATGCGGCTCAAAATTTAATAAATGAAGCGAATAATAATGGTGGGCTAGATAATATAACTCTTATTATTTTAAAAAATTAATTTGGAGGTAAAAAATGAAATTAGAAGGTAAAATTCTTGGAAATAGATATGAGATAATAGAAAAAATTGGTACAGGAGGAATGGCAACAGTTTATAGGGCAAAATGCCATGTATTAAAAAGAGATGTAGCTGTAAAAATTCTAAGAGATGAATTTACAACAGATAACGAATTTATAAAAAGGTTTAATGCAGAAGCAGAATCTGCAGCAAGCTTAACACATCCAAACATAGTGTCTGTATATGATGTAGGACATGAAGGAAATTTATATTATATAGTTATGGAACTTGTAAAAGGTAAAACTTTAAAAGAAATAATAGTAGAAGAAGGAAAGCTACCTTGGAAATGGGCAGTAAATTTGTCAATTCAAATTGCAAGAGGTTTGGAAAAAGCTCATAAAAATAATATTATACATAGAGATATTAAACCACATAACATTATTATAACTGAAGATGGAACAGCAAAAGTAACAGATTTTGGAATTGCTAAAGCAGTTTCAAACTCAACAATTACAGCTTTTGGAGCAACAACTGGTTCAGTACATTATTTTTCACCAGAACATGCAAAAGGTAGCCGTACAGATCAAAAATCAGATTTGTATTCTTTAGGAGTTGTAATGTATGAAATGGTAACAGGAAGAGTACCTTTTGATGCAGATACACCAGTATCAGTAGCTTTAAAACATATGCAAGAAGAACCAGTAGAGCCAAGAGTTTTAAATTCTACAATACCAATGAGTTTAAATAAAATAATATTAAAAGCAATGCAAAAAGATCCAAACATGAGATACCAAACTGCAACAGAAATGATTAATGATTTAGAAATGTGTTTAAAAGATGAAGCAGGTAGTTTTGTAAAAGAAATTTCAGATATAGACGAATTTGCAACGAAAAGAATTTCTTTAAATTATGGAGATGAGAATCAAAATAATAAAAAAGAAGGAAAATTAACAAAAATAAAAGAACACTTTGAAGAACATCCAGTGCAAAAATGGATAGCAATATTACTTTCTTGTGTATTAGTATTTATTTTAGCAGTAGTAATAACATTAGCAGTACTAAATGTGGGTAAAGTAAAAGATGTAGAACTTCCAGATTTTGTTGGAATGACTTTAGAAGAAGCGAAAATTGCTGCAAGCGAGGCAGGCTTAAAATTAGAAACTGAAGAAGCATTTCATGTAGAAGTAGAAGAGGGAAAAATCATTAGCCAAGAACCACCTTACCAAAAAGAATATAAAGTGAAAGAAGGTTCAACAGTAAAACTAGTTATAAGTAAGGGGCAGGAGCTTGTAAAAGTAATAAAAGTTATTGGAAAGCAAAAAGATGAAGCAGTTAAAGAATTAAAAGAAATAGGACTAATTGCAGAAATTGAAGAAGAATATGATGATAAAGTAGAAAAAAATTATGTAATAGAACAAGATATTGCGGAAAATGAAGAAATACTTGCAGGAAGCACTATAAAACTAAAAGTAAGCTTAGGAATAGAACAAGTAGAAGTTCCAGATTTAACAGGAATGACAGAAGAAGCCGCAAAACAAGCATTAACAAATGCTAAACTAAAATGGAAAAGCACAAGTACTATATCAGATTCAAGTAAAGGTGCAGGAGTAGTGGCACAAACAGTATCTCCAAAAAGTATGGTAGATAAAGATACAGAAGTATCTATTACAATAAATACTTATAGTGAATTAAAAACAGGAACAATAAACATAAATGTGGCATCTATAACAGGATATAAGCCAGAAACAGAGGAAAACGAAAATGGAGAAACAATAACAAAAGAACCTGGAACAGTACAACTAAAAGTAACTGTAGATGGAGAACAAGTAGAAGCAAAAACAGTAAAAAAAGACACTACAAATGTTAAAGTTACAATTAGTGGAAGAGGAACAGTTGTTGTAAAAGTAATAATAGATGGAAGCACAAAAAGAACACAAGAATTCAATTTAAACACTGAAAAAGAAATAACTATACAATAGAAGTTAAATGAAAAATTTTAGTTAATATAATTGAAGTTGGAGGTGTGATGTGGGAATTGAGAATTGAGAGATTGTTTAGAAGAATATTCTCAAATTTCGCACTTCACACTTCGCACTTCGCACCTCAGTATAAAGAAAGGAAATATATATGAACAAAGTAGACCCAAGAACCTTGCCTGGATTTATGGAATTAATGCCAGACAAGCAAATATTGTTTAACCAAATGAAAGAAAAAATACAAAAAACATATGAAAAATATGGTTTTTTACCAATAGATACACCAGTAATAGAAGCTTCAAAAGTATTACTTGCAAAAGCTGGTGGTGAAACGGAAAAACAAGTCTATTCTTTTACAAAAGGGGATAGTGAATTGACTTTAAGATTTGACCTAACAGTTCCACTTGCAAAATATGTAGCCGAATATCAAGGACAACTTAGTTTTCCATTTAGAAGATATCAAATTGGGAAAGTATATAGAGGAGAGCGTGCACAAAGGGGAAGATATAGAGAATTTTATCAATGTGATATAGATATTATTGGAGATGGAGAATTAAATATAATAAATGATGCAGAAATTCCAAGCATTATTTATGATGTATTTAATGAACTAGGATTAGGAAAATTCACAATAAGAATTAATAATAGAAAAATATTAAATGGAATATTTGAATATATAAATGCAAAAGAAGTAAGCCAAGACATAATGAGAATAATAGACAAAATAGAAAAAATCGGAGAAGATAAGGTAAAAGAAGAATTAGAAGAATTAAATTTATCAAAAGAAAATGCTGAATTTATATTAGACTTTATAAAAATAACTGGAACAACAGATGAAAAATTAGAGGCATTATCAAAATTAAAAGTGGAAAACGAAATATTTGTAAAAGGTTTAGAAGAACTAAAAGAAGTAGTAAAATATATTAGGGTATTTGGTGTCCCAGATGATTATTTTATGATAGATTTAAGCATTGCAAGAGGACTAGATTATTACACGGGAACAGTTTATGAAACATTCCTAGATGAATATAAATCTATAGGAAGTGTGTGCTCAGGTGGAAGATACAATGATTTAGCAGGATATTATACAGAAAGAAAACTTCCGGGAGTAGGAATGTCTATTGGGCTTACCAGATTATTCTTTGTTTTAGATGATTTGGGACTAATAAAAGAAAATAAAAATTCAATATCAGATATATTAATAATATCAATGGTCGAAGATTTAACACCATCAATTGAAGTTGCAAATAGCCTAAGAAAAGCAGGAATAAATACAGAAGTTTATTTCGATGATAAAAAAATAAAAGCAAAATTTAAATATGCAGATAAATTAAAAATTCCATATGTAATTGTAATAGGAGAGGACGAAATAAACTCAGGAAAACTAACATTAAAAAATATGGAAACAGGAGAACAAGAACAAAAAACAATAGAAGAAATAATAGAATTTATAAAATAATATTTATATTTAATATAAAATTTAAAATGGTGAAGTGAGAAGTGTGAGGTAGGAGGTGTGCTGATAGAGAAAATCTTCGAAGATTAGCTTTAAAGGCAAACATCACACATCTCACTTCACACTTCAATAATAAAGGAGAACAAATTATGAAAATCGGAATCGTAGGACTACCAAATGTAGGGAAAAGTACAATGTTTAATGCAATTACGAAAGCTGGAGCAGAATGTGCGAATTATCCATTTTGTACAATAGAGCCAAATATAGGAATGGTACCAGTACCAGACGAAAGACTAGATGAACTTACAAAAATGTATAATCCACAAAAAACAACACATGCAGTTATAGAATTTGTAGACATTGCAGGATTAGTAAAAGGTGCAAGCAAAGGTGAAGGACTAGGAAATAAGTTCCTATCACATATAAGAGAAGTAGATGCAATTGCTGAAGTAGTAAGATGTTTTGAAGATTCAAATATTGTTCATGTTGATGGAAATATAAATCCACTAAGAGATGTAGAAACAATTAATTTGGAGCTAATTTTTGCAGATTTAGAAACAGTAGAAAAAAGACTAGATAAAGCAAATAAAATGTTAAAAGCAGATAAAAAATACCAAATAGAAATAAATGCATTAACAAGATTAAAACAAGCTTTAGAAGAAGGCAAATCTGCAAGAACAGTAGAAATAACAGACGAAGAAAAAGAATTTTTAAAAGATTTATTTTTACTAACAAATAAACCAATTATATATATTGCAAATATATCAGAGGAACAATTAGCAAATGTAAATGATGATGAAAATGTAAAAAAAGTTGAAGAAATTGCAAAACAAGAGAATACAAAATGTATACCACTTTGTGCAAAAATAGAAGAAGAATTATCAACATTAGATGATGCAGATAAGAAAGAAATGTTAGAAGCTTTAGGATTAAAAGAATCTGGATTAGATAGAGTAATAAAAGAAAGTTATGATTTATTAGGTTTAATGTCATTTTTAACAGCAGGTGAACCAGAAGTAAGAGCTTGGACAATAAAAAAAGGAACAAAGGCACCAGAAGCGGCAGGAAAAATCCACTCAGATATACAAAGAGGATTTATAAAAGCAGAAATAGTATCATACGATGACTTAATGCGAGAAGGTTCAATGGTAAATGCCAGAGAAAAAGGCTTAGTACGTCAAGAAGGAAAAGAATATATAATGCAAGATGGAGACATTGTATTATTTAAATTTAATGTATGAAAAAGGTTGACAAACTAGTATTAAAATTGGTATAATATACAAGTTAAAAATATGCACGTAAAGTAATAGTTTAGGATTGTGCTTTTAAAATTCAAAAGTGTTCTTAAATGTTATAAATACTTTGCGGAGGAAAAAACAAAAAGGGAGGAATTTTAAAATGGCAGTAGTTGCAATGAAACAATTATTGGAAGCAGGTGTACATTTCGGACACCAAACAAAAAGATGGGACCCTAAAATGGCTGAATATATATATCAAGCTAGAAATGGTATCCACATTATTGATTTACAAAAGACATCTAAAAAAATTGATGAAGCTTATAACTTTATCAAAGAAGTATCTGAAGAAGGAAAAGATATTCTTTTCGTAGGTACAAAAAAGCAAGCACAAGAATGCATTAAAGAAGCAGCATTAAAGTCTAACATGTTCTATGTAGACCAAAGATGGTTAGGTGGAATGCTTACAAATTTCAAAACAATTAGAAAAAGGGTAGAAAGACTAAACAAATTAGAAGAAATGCAACAAGATGGAACATTTGATGTATTACCTAAAAAAGAAGTAGCAGCATTAAAAAATGAAATGGAAAAACTAGAAAAAAATCTTGGCGGAATAAAAGAAATGACAAAATTACCAGGAGCAATGTTTGTAGTTGATCCTAAAAATGAAAGAATAGCTGTTTTAGAAGCTAAAAAATTAAATATTCCAATCGTAGGATTGGTAGATACAAACTGTAGCCCTGAAGATGTAGACTATCCAATTCCAGGAAATGATGATGCAATTAGAGCTGTAAAATTAATTACAGATGTGATGGCAAATGCGGTTATAGAAGGAAGACAAGGGGAAATGGTTGAAGCTGCTACAGTAATGGAACAAGATATAGCTGAAGAAGTAACAGATATGGAACAAGTTGTAGCAAATGAAGAAACAGCAGAATAATTAAAATATAGGGGCGGACGCCACTGTCCGTCCTCAAAAAATATATAAGGAGGTAAAATTTATGATATCAGCATCATTAGTAAAAGAATTAAGAGAAAAAACAGGTGCAGGAATGATGGACTGCAAAAAAGTTTTAACAGAAACAGACGGAGATATGGAAAGAGCTGCAGAGTTATTAAGAGAAAGAGGAATAACAAAAGCAGCAAAAAAATCAGATAGAATTGCGGCAGAAGGTTTAGTATACTGCTACTTATCAGATGACAAAAAAGTAGGGGCTGTTCTAGAAGTTAATGCAGAAACAGACTTCGTAGCAAAAAACGATGAATTTAGAAAATTTGTTGCAGATACAGCAAAACAAGTTGCAGTAAATAATCCAAAAGATGTTGAAGAATTATTAGCTCAAAAAGCATTAGTTGATGAAACAAAAACAGTGCAAGATATATTAACAGATAAAATAGCAACAATCGGTGAAAATATGTCTGTAAGAAGATTTGTAAGATTTGAAACAGAAGGGTTCTTAGTAAGTTATACACATGGTGATGGGAAAATAGGTGTTTTAGTTGACTGCGCAAATGGTAATGAAACAGTTGCAAAAGATGTATGTATGCAAATAGCAGCTGCAAAACCAGAATACTTAAACAGAGAAGAAGTTCCATCTGAACAAGTAGCTCATGAAATGGAAATATTAAAAGCGCAAGCTATGAATGAAGGAAAACCAGAAGCAATAGCTGAAAAAATAGTACAAGGAAGAATTGGAAAATTCTATGGAGAAATTTGTTTATTAG
Source organism: uncultured Clostridium sp. (assembly GCA_945937855.1). Lineage (GTDB taxonomy): Bacteria > Bacillota > Clostridia > TANB77 > CAG-508 > UMGS1933. Next base: position 10,105 of record CAMEUC010000023.1, read on the forward strand.
AACAAGACTTCGTAAAAAATCCAGACGAGAAAGTACAAAAATTCTTAAACGACAACAACACAACAGTTACAAGATTTGCAAGAATAGAAAAAGGTGAAGGATTACAAAAAAGAGAAGAAAACTTCGCAGAAGAAGTTGCAAACCAATTAAAATAATTATACTAAAAAAACTTCGCAAAAATTGCGAAGCTTTTTTTAGTTTGAATATTAACACTTTTAAAAAAAGAAAAAACGACAAAAATTGACACTAATTATAAAAAATGTTATAATCTAATTGAATTTCCGAGAGGAAATTAAAAATTTTATAGGAGGAAGACATCATGTATTTTCATCATTCGGATAATAATCTACCTAGTGTGCCGACACAGGAGTTGACCCCGGAAAAGGTTTTTGAAAGTGTTGCAGATCCGCGTCGGGTAGTTAGTATTAGTGGTGCGGAGAATGGGGATGATACCCCTAAGTGGCATCACGGTTTTCACTATCCTGGTGACTTATCGGAAGTTAAAGCAACAAATCCCTTTGAGGGAGAAAGCCCATACAGAGGAATGGGAAGCAATGAATTTGCTCCTTATGAGAAAATTAAGGGAGAGCCCAATTGGCATTCCCCCGAAGAGGGGGAGTTGAATCCAAGCGAGGATTTCCCTAGCTCTTGGGATTAAGGATTAGTCCTCCAAAAAATTCCCGAACAGCCAAATAAAAGGCTGTTTCGGGAATTTTTTATAATTAATTATCACATAAACAATTACTTATTTAACATTAACATCTAAATTATATTTTACTGTAAAGCATATTGAATTAAATTAAAAAATCTTATATAATTCAAATATAATTTAAGAAAGGAGATTAACTATCTATGAAAATTTTTATTATTGGAGATATTGTAGGAAATACTGGAGTAAATAAAGTAAAGCAAGTATTACCACAATATATAAAAAAAGAAAATATAGATTTTGTAATAGCAAATGGGGAAAACTCAGCAGATGGAATGGGAATTACAAGTAAAATATTTAAAGACCTAATGTTTTCAGGTGTAAATGTAGTTACAATGGGAAACCACACCTGGGGCAAAAAAGATATATTTAATATAATAGAAGATAAAAACTTATTAAGACCAGCAAATTATCCTAATGATATACTTGGAAATGGATATGGAATTTATGAATGTAATGGCAAGGCAATATGTGTTATTAATTTAATAGGAAGAGTAGATATGAATGTGCTTTCAGAAAATCCATTTATTGTTGTAAGAGATATTATAAATGAAGTAGAACATATGGTAGATATTATTATTGTTGATTTCCATGCAGAAGCTACTGCAGAAAAAATAGCAATGGGATATTATCTAGATGGAAAAGCAACATGTGTATATGGCACACATACACATGTACAAACTGCTGATGAGCAAATTCTAGAAGAAGGAACAGCATATATAACTGATGTAGGTATGACAGGACCAAAAAAATCTGTTATAGGAATGGAAGTAGAAGTATCTATAAAAAGATTTGTAACAACTCTTCCAGAAAGATATAAATTAAGTGATGATAAAACAGCGTTTCTAAATGGATGCCTTTTGGAGATAAATGATGAAACTTGTCGAGTAGAAAAAATTGAAAGGGTTAATTTGTAGAAATTAGTAAAATACAAGGAATTTATGCGATGAGAATTTCCTTTTTTTTCCAGAAAAGTATAGACATTATATTAAACATATAATATAAATATAAAGTAACAAATGAAACAAGAAATAAAGTTACAAAAATTATTTTATTTAGGAGGCAAAAAATGGAAGTTTTAAAAATTTCATCAAAATCAAATCCAAATTCAGTAGCAGGAGCAATTGCAGGATTGGTAAAAGAAAGTAACAAGGCAGAAATGCAAGCAATTGGTGCAGGTGCACTAAATCAAGCAGTTAAGGCGGTGGCAATAGCTAGAGGGTTCGTGGCACCAGCAGGTGTAGACCTAGTATGCATACCAGCATTTGCTGAGGTAGAAGTTGAGGGCGAAAATAGAACAGGAATGAAGTTGATTATAGAATCAAGAAAATAGAATAAAAAGGGGGCTAATTAAAATTAGCCCTTTTTTGTAGTACATAAAATAGTTAGATAAATTGTAATTTGTGTGTCACTGCTTCTCAGCCTACCTTTTGTATAATTTTTTTAAAAGATCAAACTCTCC
>CAMEUC010000024.1 GCA_945937855.1 uncultured Clostridium sp.
CTATATAAAAATAGCAGATACATATAATTTAGAAAGGAAATTGTTTTAAACAATAGGGATAGGTTGAAAAAGCCAACTCTTCTAACAACCGTGTTAATCGTGGTGGTAACTACAACAACAGCAATTATGCGTCAAACCGCAACAACAACAATCCGACCAACAACAACACCAACAATTCTTCTAGGGTTGCACTCTAATACAAATTTTGTGATTATGTATTTTAAGGAATACATACAGTAAAGGTATTAGTATTAAAGAAACCTATTCCTTCCTAAAGAAAATTTAGGTAAACATGTATCAATAAAATGTATATTAGTAGAAAAACGAATATATGCATTTTATGAAATAAATTGTAATTTGTGAAAGTGTTTTTAACAATTCGCTCCCAGGGTGTTATATATTTTAATTCGCTCATTGCTTCCCACCGGCTCTGTAACAAGGCTTGCGCCTTTAACAGCCCACGGCGGTCCCCACGGAACAATTCGCTTTTAAAATATATAAGCACCCTTCGCGCTACTCTATATAAATAAGCTAATTGCATAACAATAAACTAGCCAAACGCAGGGGTTTAATATATTTTTTTTGAAAGAAAACGGTCGTCCAGCACGGCTGCCGGATTACCCTATAAACCTGACGACTTTTCTTGATAAAAAAATATATAAACCCCGACGAGATTTGGCGGATGTCTTTTGATGTTTTTTACAAATACGGGACTCACACAAACTACAATTTATTTGATTAAATGTAAAAAAGGAAAACTAATGAACGAAATTTTTATAATAGGAAAGGTAACAAATAAAATAGAATATAAATTTATAATAAATAGCAAGAAATATTTTGCAAAAGTAGAATTTGAAATAGAATTAAATAAACAAAAATTTAAAGTAGAAGGTTATAATAATATAGCAGATTTTTGTTATAGAAAATTGAAGAAAAATGATGAAGTTTTTATAAATGGCAGAATAGAAAGTGGTATGATAATAAAAATAAAAACAATATATTGATAATATGCAAAATGGAAGCACTTTTCCTTTTTTGCATATTACCAACTAATTTTAACAATAAATCTCAAATTGTTGTTTGAAATATTTTTCAGATTTTGTTGTATATAAATCTAAATTTTTATTTTTCTTAACGGCTTGTCTTACTTCCCATAATCCAAGTCCATGGCTTTTAGCGTCTTCATTTTTCTTTGACGTTTTACCTTTTTCAAAAATTTCATCTATACTTACATCTTTATTTGTATAAGTATTTTCTATAATAAATAATTGCTTATTCTTTTTATTGTCTTTTCTAAAAGTTATAATAATTTCTTTTTCATCACATTGTTTTGCAGCTTCAATTGCATTATCAATTAAAATACCTAAAATCCTCGTTAGCTCATAAATTTTCATATTTATAGTAGATAAATCCATAAATATTTCTAAGTTTACTTTGATTCCAAGTTCTGTGGCAACATGATATTTAGATGTAAGTAAACTATAAATTGCAGGATTATTAATAACTTCTGGGCTTAATAGTGTTAAATTATTAACTCTTTGGCAATCATCTAAAACTTCTGAATAATATTCTTTTAAATCTTCCATGTTATTGGTAGAAATATAACCACCTATACCTTGAACAATATTATTAAAATCATGCTTAAAACCACGAATATTATCATATAATAAAGTTAATGTTTGATTATATAGTTTTTCTTCTTCTAGCTTCGCAGTAGTAATTTCTAAAGTTGATGTACGGTATAGACTATATAAACTAATAACAAAATACAATATTAAGATGAATAAACTTAAAATAACAAGAAAAATAGGTAAGTAGTTTATATAAGTAAATTCAATATAATATTGAAGAGCTATAGCTAGAATACCTAAAATAAGGTTAAGTAATAAAAATCGGCTATTTATGTTTATTTTATCTAATATAAGAACTTTAATTTTGTTTTTTATAAATAGAAAGTAAATACTTAAAATTAATAAATAAGATATTGAGCAATAAACTAATCTATACAATGGAGTTTGAGATATTGTTATAGAAGAAACTTTGAATAAATACATTGCTGTTAAGATAAGCGGTGTATCTATTACAAAAGATACTACATATATTATAATTTCAGATAATATAGCTTTTAATAGGCTGGTATGAAAAATAATAAATACAAGTATAGGACACATTAATACATTGACAAAAGTATTATATGGACTAGGAATAAATAAAATATTTATCATAGCTATAAGTGCGAAAAATATAACATATAAAATTTTTTGCTTTTTAGTAGAAGAAATTTTTAATATATTAGTGAAAATAAGCATATATAAATATGCCTCAATAAAAGCTAAAGGGCTAATAATTATATTAGTCAACCCCTCATTTTCAGTTGTTAACACACTACAAAGCGTTTGTAAAATTTCCATTTTTAAAAACCTCCATAAAATTAGTTTTATATTTTGCACCAATATTACAAAATTGGTTATTTTTCAATTCTAAAATATTTTCATTATTTTTAAATTCTGTTACATTATTAATATTAACAATATAAGATTTATGGCATCTTACAAAATTTTCTGGCAGACAATTTTCAAATTTAGAAAAAGAACTATAGGTTTCGTAAGATTGCTTAGAGGTACAAAAAACAAGTTTCATACCATCTTTTTTTATGTAATTTATTTCATCAGCATTAATTATAGTTTTATTATTATTTATTTTGATAAAATTGGTATGTTCTGTATGCATATCTTCAATTAATCTTAAAACAGTTTCTTCTAAGCGCTCGTCAACAATTGGCTTAGGTAAGTAGTCAAAAGTTTTAAATTTATAAGCCAATAATGCATATTCTAAGTGACCTGTTAAAAATATTATATAAATATATTTGTTTTTCTTTCTTATTAAATCAGCAACATCACAACCATTTAAAGTATCGTTTAAGTTAATATCTAGAAATAATACATCTACTTTATTTTCATTTACATATGTTAGTACTTCTGAAGGCTTAGAAGCTAATAGACTAACTTGTGCATCAATATTATTTTTTATGAAAATACTTTCTAACATTCTAGATAATCTATTCAAAGAGGGAAGGCTATCATCACATAAAACAAAATTTAACATAGTTATCACCCCAATGTAAATATCGCCAAATGGCAGAAATTTCGGGCAAAAAAATAAATCGACATAAAATAAAAAATTCCTATTTTTTCCAGCAATTTCCTTAAATATAATCCAATTTATTGGCGATGTCAAGGGAAAAATGTCAAAAAATAAAAAATAACGTTTAGAGGAAAAATAATAATTTGTTATCTTATAAATATGATAAAATAAAATGTATCAAAAAAATAGTTTGATATACCAATAAAGAGAAATAATGGACGTATAAGAATTAAGGAAGTTATTAGAAAAAACTAATGGTCATCTCGGAGTCACTCTAAAATATAAATATAACCATATTCGCGCTAATTACTATTATATTTTGCTGAACATTAACATTTAATAAAATAGTCTTAATCAAAAGCCTAGTAATTTTTGGGTAATTATGTTATACTTACAGTCAGTATAATCTTAAAGGAAAAAAGATGAAGGGGCATAAAAAACAAATAATGAGAGAATATAAATTTGATAATTTGAAATTTATAATGATTTTTTGTGTAATATTTGGTCATTGCCTAGAATTAATTAATGGTAATATATCAAAAAACATATATATATTTATATATACTTTTCATATGCCAATATTTGCTTTTATTTCAGGATATTTTGCAAAATATAACCCCAAAAGGATAATTAAGTTTACGTATATGTACTTGATATGGCAAACTATTTATTATCTATTGGATAAATTTATTCTGAATATTAATACCAATATTCAATACATAACACCAAATTGGTTAATGTGGTATATGATGGCTATTATAGCATGGACAATGCTAATAAAAATCTTTGACACTAATTCTAAAACAATTGCTGTATTGTTATTACTTTTTACCTTCATATTATCTATAATTGCAGGATTTGTTGATTCAATAGGTTATTGTTTGAGTATATCAAGAATAATAACTTTTTTTCCGTATTTTCTATTAGGATATTATACGAAGAATTTAGGTCTCAATTTGTTTGATATGAAAGATAGAAATAAAATAAAAATAACTTTCTTTATTGCAATATTATCCATTACTTTAATTTATTTTTTTACAATTAAGGATACAATAGAATTTAAGTGGTTATATGGTTCATATTCGTATAATAAAGGCAATTATAATTATATATTTAAAATAATGTGGATAATACTTAGTTTGTATGAATTGGCGATATTTACAAATATTACATCAGATAAAAAAATTAATTTAATATCAAAAATAGGTGCGAATACTTTAATAATTTATTTAGCACATGGATTAATTATCAAAATATTAAGATATAAAATACCGATTTTCTGTTATGGAGAATGTACTAATATTATACTAGCCTTATTAATTACTATTATAATTATGATTCTTTTTGGAATATGTGTACCTGAATTATTAATGCAATTAAGGACGCGTATTAAAAGCATGAGAAGCCGATAAAAATTTGTTAATGCTCAGAAAAATATAATAGCAAAATAGATATGGAAACGTATCTATTTTTTTATGCCCAAGTAATAATTCATAAATAAAAACATAAAATTAAACAGAATTGATGGGAGGAAAATATATGAAAAATAAAAAAATGATTGCAGCTTTTGGAATAATGGTGATAATGCTTTTATTTTCAATATTGGCGATAAAATCAGATAGTAGTACTATTGAGACAAGTGCAAATATAACACTTAGTAATAAAAAAATAGGTTGGGGAATAAAAAGAAATGATAATCATGAACAACCAGATTTGGGAGCAAACAATAAAAAATTAATTGATGAAAATGAAGATATAGCAATGGGAAACAATGAAAATAAATATGTATATTTAACTTTTGATAATGGTTATGAAGCAGGTTACACTAGTAAAATTTTAGACACATTAAAAGAAAATGATGTAAAAGCAGCATTTTTTATAACAGGACATTATTTAAATAGCCAACCAGATTTAGTAGAAAGAATGATAAATGAAGGACATATAGTTGGAAATCATACAGTAAACCATTATAGTATGCCAGATTTATCAGATGAAGAGATAAAAAAAGAAGTTCAAACATTACATACTGCAGTATATGAGAAGTTTAATTATGAAATGAAATATTTAAGACCACCAAAAGGAGAGTTTAGCCAAAGAACATTAAGCCTTACTAAAAGCTTAGGATATACCACTGTAATGTGGAGCTTTGCATATGACGATTGGGATGAAAACAAACAAGGAAGAGAAGAATATGCAAAAGAGAAAATATTATCTAATATACATAATGGTTGTGTAATGCTGCTACATGCAAATTCAAAAGACAATGCAAATATATTAGATGAAATCATAAAAGAAATAAAAAATATGGGGTATGAGTTCAAAACTTTAGACGAATTCAAAAGGTAGGAAACGACGCCCTCGTCGCTGCGAAAAAAGAACAGGAGGTAGATATGCCTAGAAAAGTGAACAGATTATCACAAATGCTAGATATGCCGAGAGAATTAGATAAAAAACAAACAAAATTAACTATAATTTCTTTTGATGAAGTGCTTATAGAAAATTACAAAGGAATTATGGAATATGAAGAATTTTTTGTAAAGATAAATACAGAGATAGGAACAATTAATATTAATGGATTTAACCTAAATTTGGAACAAATGACAAATGAAGACATATTAGTAAAAGGTGTAATAAATAGTATAGATTTAGAAAGGATTAACTAAATGATTTTTAAAATATTATTTTATTATATAGTAGGATATTTAAATATAATAGTAGAAGGAGTTTTTGTAGAAAGATTTATAAATATCTGTAAAAGTAAAAACATTCTATTATGGAATATAAAAATGGAAAATGGAGTAAAGCTTTATGCCAATATTGGGATAAAAGATTATAGAAATATACGTGAAATTGCTAGGAAAACCAATACTAAAATTAGAATTAGAAAAAAATGTGGAATTCCATTTTTATTAAATAAATATAAAAAAAGAAAAATTTTTGCAGGGATTTTTATAGTAATTATATTGGGACTAATTATTACATCAAATTTTATATGGAATATTAATATCACTGGTAATACTCAAATATCTACAGAGGAAATTGCTAAAGCTCTTGAAGAAGAAGGACTAAAATTAGGTACATACAAAGGAAAATTAGATACTACAAATATTATACAAAATATAAGATTAAAAAGGGATGATATTGCTTGGATGGGAATTACTATTAAAGGAACAAATGCAGAAATACAAATAAAAGAAACCACAAAAGCACCTAGTATAGTAGACAAGGACGAATATTGTAATATTATTGCAGATAAAGATGGAATGATTACCAAGATAAGTGTACAAAATGGCACAGCAAACGTAAAGGTGGGAGACATAGTAAAAAAAGGAGATATACTAGCTTATGGGTATTTAGAAGGTAAATATACAGGGATTAGATATGTACATAGCATGGCAGACATAGAAGCAAAAGTTTGGTATTCAAAAAAAGAAAAAGTTTATCTAAATCAAGAAGTGCCTACGGACACAGGAAATACAGAGACAAAATATAGTTTGGTTATAAATAATTTTAAAATAAATTTTTATAAAACCCTTTCAAAATTTGAAAAATATGATACAATAAATGAGAGCAAAAAACTAATGTTATTTTCTAATTTTTATTTACCAATAGAACTTATAAAAACAACTAATGAAGAGTATGTATTAAAGAACATAACATATACGGCAGAAGAACTTACACGGAATTACAGTACAAAAAATAGAAGAAGAACTAAAAAAACAAATACCAGACGAAAAAAGCATAATAAATAAGCAAATAAATACGAATGCAGGCGAAGGGTATATAGAAATAGAAGTCATTTATGAAGTGCTTGAAACTATCGGAGTGGAAGACAAAATAATTTTTTAAGAGGAGAGTGATAGAATGGAACAAAGAAGCTTGCGAGTAGTTGAGACAAATAAGACCTTTTTTAGTAAGATAACAAATTCTATTTCAAAATTATTAGTACCTACAAGAATAGGTCTAAATAGTATGATAATTTCAATGAAAAGAAATAGTCTTATAAAAGCATATATGAACTATATTTCGCTTCAAAATGAGACCAATGAAGAAAAGAAAGATTTAGCTAGTAAAAAATATGAAGATGCATATTCATTATATTTAGAAAGTATTGATAAAAATATAATGGAGAATCTTTATAAAAAAGTAAAAAATGGAATTGCAAATGATTTTGAAAAAGAAGCTTTGGCAAAATACTATTTTGTAGTTAGTTTAAAAGATAAACATTACTTAGAATATAAATATAAAAAACAAGAATATTTATTAAAAATAGATTATGAAACAGCAAGTAATATGAAAAAAGAAAGCTTACTAAAAACTTATAAAGAATTTTATGTATCAAAAATGGATTCTTTATATAAAGGTTTATTAAAAAACTATTCAGTAGAACTTACAGATAATAATAAAAAGGACATGCCTTCTGAGAAAACTTTTGATAAGATATTTGGAACATTAGAAACCTATGTATCTGAAATATTACCAATAAAGATATCATTAAAAGAAGAAAATAAAAAATATCAAGAAGAATATGATAAATATGAAGAAGTCGCAATTGGGAAATTAAATGAACAAGAAAAAATATTAAAAAACATGGTGTTAATTGGTATTAGTAGAAAATTCTTTACACATAGCTTACCTTTAGGAGCAACTGAGGAATGTTACAATTGGTTAATAGAGCAGATGAGATATATAATTACTATGGAAACTAATAAGAAAAAACAAGAAAAAGCATATGAAACACTAATAAAAATAATAGAAGATTGTAATTTAAAATTATTATCAACAAAGGTATATTGGGATGATCCAATAGAAAAAGAACAGTACAAAATCTTCTGGAATAAATATAATGAAATCCAAAAAATAGAAAATGAAGAAGAAAAACAAAAACAAACAACAATACTTTTCTTAAAAGATGACTTGAAAAAACTATACAAAAATAAACGTAAAAACAAAAAGATATTAAATATATATACCAATTATTTGGTGGAACTTGGAGCAATGAAAGTATTAAAAAACAGTTGCAAAACAATTACTTATGTTTTAAAAGGAGAAAAACGAGTATGGAACATGCAGAAATAAACTTTTTAGAAATAGAAGAAAATGGAAAGTATGAAGAATATATTAAACATATTGTAAATGAGTGCTTCAAAGAAGAAAAGTTGGACAAAAAGAATTTATATATAAATATTGTGTTAACAAATCCGAAAAATATAAGGCAAATAAATAAAGAACAAAGAGGTATAGATAAGGAGACAGACGTATTATCATTTCCAATGTTTGAAAAAACAGAAATATCAAAAATTAAAGATAACCAATTAGATATTTTTGGAGATATAGTAATTTCAATAGAAAGAGTTAAGAATCAAGCTGAAGAGTATGGACATAGCTTTGAAAGAGAATTAGCATATATGGTAGTACATGGATTTTATCACCTCATGGGATATGACCATATGGAGGAAACAGACAAAGTAGAAATGCGAGAAAGAGAAGAAAATATATTAAATAAATTAGAAATAAGAAGATAAATAAATTATTGAAATTTGTGTAGAGGTCGCCGTCCTCGGCGGCCCGCAATACAAAAATTATTTTAATAAAAGTGAGGGAACAAAAATGGAAAGAAGAAAAAAAAGAACTAAAAATAGTAATGGAAAAGTATTAATAATACTATTAATACTTGTAATACTAGTAGCAGGGGGAATATTTCTATATAAATACTTAAATAAAAGTGCAGAAACTGGAAACGGAATAGAAGATGTTAAAGAAAAAGAAGAAGTTGTAGTAAAAAAATTACAAATAGTAGATGAAGATTCAAAATCTAGACCATATGCAGTAATGATAAACAATAATCATGCAGCATGGCCACAATGTGGGTTACAAGATGCATATTTAGTATATGAGATAATATCTGAAGGTGGAATAACTAGAATGATGGCACTTTTTAAAGACCAAGATACTGCAAAAATAGGTTCAATAAGAAGTGCAAGACATTATTTTATAGACTACGCAGAAGAAAATGATGCGATATTTGTACATTGGGGAGGAAGTCCACAAGCATACTCAAGAATATATTCAGGAATAGATGATATAGATGGCATTGCTTTAGAAGGGACAGTATTTTTTAGAGATAAAACATTAAATAGGGATTATGAACATACAGGATTTACAAGTATGGAAAATGTAAAAGAATATGCAGAAAGTAAAGGATATACAAGAGACACAAATAAAGACTTACTTCTAAACTATTCTGTAGATGAAATAGATGTAGCTACTTTGGCAGGAGCTAAAAGCGCTGTGGAAGTAGAAATAGAATATTCAGATTATCACACAACAAGTTATGAATATGATGAAGAAAATAAAGTCTATAAAAGAAGTATGAGTGGAAAAGCAAATGTAGATTTAGTAACAGGTGAACAATATACAGCAAAAAACATAATAGTTTATAGTGTATCAAACTACACAATAGACGATGGAGAAAACAAAGGAAGACAAGAGTTAAATAATATTGGAAGTGGAAGCGGATACTATATAACAGATGGATATGCTATTCCAATTACATGGGAAAAAACATCTCATAGTGGACAAACGGTTTATAAATACACAGATGGAACAGAAATAACTGTAAATGATGGAAACACATTTATACAAATATATCCAAAAAATGGTGAATTGACAATAACACCAAAGGTAGAAGATGTCACAACAGAAGGGAATACTGTACAGGAATAAGGGTAATTAAAAAAATAAATTTTAAAAATTGCTAAATTCTACAAATTTAGCAATTTTTGTAATATATAATATGGAGGAAATATGGATAAATTTAAATCAGGTTTTATATCAATAATAGGAAGAACAAACTCAGGAAAATCAACACTATTAAATGCACTTGTAGGAGAGAAAGTTGCAATAACAACGTCAAAAACACAAACAACAAGAACTGCAATAAAAGCAATAGTAAACAGAGAAAACTCACAAATGATATTCATAGACACACCAGGAATTCATAAGCCAAAAACAAAATTAGGAAACACAATGATAGAAACAGCATGGGGAACAATACCAAATGTTGATATTATATTGTTTTTAATAGATGGAACTTTAGGCAAAATAGGAAAAGGAGATAAAGTAGTATTAGACAAAATAAAAGAAAGTAAGAAAAAAACAATATTAGTAATAAATAAAATAGACTTATTAAAAAAAGAAGATATATTAAACCTAATAAATCTATATAAAGATGAATATGATTTTACTGCAATAATACCAATTTCAGCTGAAAAACAAAAAAACACAGATGAGTTGCTAGATGAAATTGAAAAGCACCTTCCAGAAGGACCTGCATATTATGATATAGATGAATACACAGACCAAACAGCAAGACAGTTGGCAGAAGAAGTAATAAGGGAAAAAGCTTTAAAACTATTAGACGAAGAAGTGCCACATGGAATTTATGTAGAAACAGAAAAAATGAAATTAAGAAAAACTAGTAAACAAGAAGAAATATATGATATAGAAGCAACAATATATTGTTTAAGAGATTCACATAAAGGAATTATAATAGGAAAAAAAGGTGAGATGCTTAAAAAAATTGCAACATATGCAAGACAAGACTTAGAAAAGATGCTTCAAACAAAAATAAATTTAAAAGTGTGGGTAAAAGTAAATAAAAATTGGCAAGATAATAATAGTATCGTAAAAAAATTTGAAAACAAATAAAATGGAAGTGAGAAGTATGAAGTGTGAAGTGGGAATTAGAAAGATGTTTTAAGCATTTCTATTAAAAGTGCACTTTCCACATCTCACTTCATACCTCGAAAGAAAATATAAAAATAAAGAATAAAAGTCTAAAGAACTACAAAAGATAAAAACAAAACTAAAGGAGATGATAAACATATGATAAAACAAATTGCATGGAATACATTTAAGAAAACAGGCGATATAAACACATTTTTAGAACTAAAACAAGTATCAGATATAGAACAAAATATAAAGCAAATAAAGGTGGAACCATATGAAAACTGTAAAAACCAAGGGAATAATAATTGCAGAACATAATGTATCAGATTTTGATAAAATGCTTACAATACTAACACCTAACTTAGGCAAAATTGAATGCTTAGCAAAGGGCTCTAGAAAACCAAAGAGCCTTTTGATGGCAGGTACTCAAATTTTATGTTTTGGAGAATACATATTATATAACGGCTCGGATAATTACAGTATGAACTCTTGCGAAATCATAGAATTGTTTTACAAAATAAGAGTAGATTTAGACAAGCTAAAATATGCAGCATATATAACAAAAATTATTAATGATGTAACAACAGAAAATCAAAATAATTATAGAATTTTGCAATTATATTTAAATACATTATATGTTATAGCCGAAAGTGATAAAAACTTGGAATTGATAACAAGTATATTTAGAATAAGATTAATGTCAATAATAGGTTTTAGACCACAAATAGAAGAATGTGTGACCTGTAAAACAAAAGAAAATCTAGAATATTTTAGTATAAGAGATTCTGGCTTTAAATGCAAAGCATGTGCAAAGCAAGATGGAGGGGCAATAGAGATAAATGAAACCACCAAAGATGCAATAAGATATATAATTTTTGCAGACGCGAAAAAAATATATTCCTTTACAGTACCAGAAGAAACACAAAAAGAATTAGAAATAATATCTAAAATTTATTTAACAGAAAAGTTAGAGAAAGAATATAAAATAGATAAATAATAATTTGTGCGAGTAATTGTTTTATTGAAGATATATAAAGACGTCCGCCAAATCT
>CAMEUC010000025.1 GCA_945937855.1 uncultured Clostridium sp.
TGGAATTCGGGTGAAGTAACAAAAGAGCCAACATGTAAAGATAAAGGAGAAAAGACATATACATGTACAGTGTGTGGAGAAATAAAGACAGAAGAAATAGCAGTAACAAATAATCATACATGGAATTCGGGTGAAGTAACAAAAGAGCCAACATGTAAAGATAAAGGAGAAAAGATATATACATGTACAGTATGTAACAAAACTAAAATTCAAGAGATTGCAGAAACTGGACATAAATATGAAAATGGTGTTTGTGTAAATTGTGGAGAAAACATATTTACAGAAGAAAGTAAATATTATATAATATTATCAGAATTGATAGGAATAAGTCCAAATACAATAATTGGCAAGTTTATAACAAATATTATGGAAAAATATACAGTAAAGATTATGAAAGATAATCAAGAAGTCACAGAAGGTAAAATTGCTACAGGTATGCAAATAAAAATATTTGAAAAAGAACAAGAAGTGGATAGTTGTACAGCAGTAGTGACAGGAGACACAGACGGAAATGGAAATGCAGATATAAGAGATATGATAAAAATAAATAACTATAGACTTTATGGAACAACAACAAATTTTGAAGGAGCATATCAAACAGCAGGAGATGTAAATAGAGACGGAAAAATAGATATAAAAGATATGATTAGAATAAATAATTATAGGCTTTATAATACTAGTATATAATAGGAGGTACAAAGGTGAAAAAATTAACAATAAGTATGTTTATGATATTTGTTATTTGCATAATAAATACTGTAAATGTATTTGCAGCAGATGCTACTGCAGAACTTATCGTTGATAAAACGACGGTTAAAGCAGGAGATACAGTAACAGTAATATTAAATGCAAAATGTGAATCAGGATTAAGTGCAGTAATAACAGGAATAGAATATGATAAAGAAGTATTAACATTACAAACCACAAAAGTAGCTGAAAATTGGGTTAATTATGGTGTAGATAAATATGAAATATTAAGTAATTCTACTGAAAAAGTTACATCATTAAATGTTATAACATTAACATTTAAAGTAAGTGATAACGCACAAGATGG
Organism: uncultured Clostridium sp.; assembly: GCA_945937855.1. GTDB lineage: Bacteria > Bacillota > Clostridia > TANB77 > CAG-508 > UMGS1933. The sequence continues at coordinate 1,055 of CAMEUC010000025.1, forward strand.
AACAACAAAAATTAGTACAACAGGGATAGAAATAACAGATATAAATAATAAAGAATATACATTAGCTAAATCAGAAAAAGTACTTACAATAGGAAACCCAAAGGAAAATCCAACTCCAAGTGAACCAGAAGAAAATCCAACGCAAGTATCATTAACAAATATTAAGATTACAAAAGCCCCAACAAAAACAACATATACAGAAGGAGAAAAATTTGATAAGACAGGAATGGTAGTTACAGCGGAGTATAGTGATGGAACAAGTAAAGAGATAACCAATTACACATATACACCAAGCGGAGCATTGAAGGCAACAGAAAGAAAAGTAACTATCTCTTATACAGAGGGTGAAGTAACAAAAACAGTAGCTCAAGACATAAAGGTAATAAATGTTCCAGAAAATAACGCAGAAGATAATAAAGAAGATACAAAAGATGATAGCGTACAACCTGAAAAAGAGATACCAAAAGCAGGTGTAGAAAAAAATATAATATTTGTAATAGGAGTTGTTTTAATAGTAACAATTGCATCATATTTAGGGTATAAAAAGTATAAAAATATATAACTGTTTTGACCACTTTTTTGACCACAACCCAAACAAAAAATAATAGAAATAAAGAAAAATAAAAAAACAAGTGTTGTTCTGAAACCTTACAGAATAGCACTTTTTTAAATTTTATGGAAATAACGGAACTTGACCGCTGGTTCTCATAACCCGAAGGTCGTAAGTTCGAGTCTTACCCCCGCAACCAAAATTTTTATTAGAGTCGCAAGAGATTGCAGACTCTTATTTTTTTGACTAAAAATCTATTTTTTACAAAAGTGGGGACAATTTGGGGACAATCCCTACATTTTTATGCATTAAATAGCATACTTTAGCCTTGCTAATTTATATTAAACTTTGAAAATCAAAAAAGTAATTTTCGAGAAATTTTGAAAAGAGTTTTTATACGAGCATTTTCTCTAGAACATTACCAGCTTCCTTATTATGAGCTTCCACTGGATGTACATAGAAGTTTAATGTAGTAGTTATTTGAGCATGCCCTAATCTTGATGCTACAACAGCTACATCTACATTTTTAGATATAAGCAAAGTAGCATTTGTGTGTCGCAAACCATGAAAAGTAATTTTTGGTAAGTTATTCTTTTCAATAAAAGAACGAAACCAATCTGTAACAGTATCAGGATGCATTGGATTACCATTCCAAGTAACAAATAGTTTGTTTGAGTTATTCCATAAATCGCCACATTTTTCTTTTTCAGCATCATACCAAGTTTTGTATTTGTAAAGCATATTAATGACAATATCAGGAATTCCGACTTTTCTAATTGAACTATGTGTTTTTGGATCTTTTACGAAAATGCCTTTATCGGAAGTGTATTGACTTGCTTTAGTAATATGTACAAAACCTTCTTTAAAATCGATATCTGACCATTCTAAGCCCAATACTTCGCCTCTACGCATACCAGTAAACAATGTTAATATAACAATAGTTTGAAATTTAATTTCTTCATTTTCTAAAGCCTCTAATAATTGTTTACATTGAACATCATCATAGTATTTAATTTGAGGTCTTTCGTGTTTTGGTGGCTTAACTCTGTCAGCTGGGTTATAAGGTAGTATCTGCCAATATACTGCATTTTGTAACATGGCATGTAGTAAACGGTGATGCTCTAATATTGTTTTAGAAGATAGACTCTTCATTACAGTTTTTCCATTATGATTTTTACATCTTTTCAATTGATGATCTTTTGAAAGATAATCATAAAAACTCATAATGTGAGTTGGCTTTATATTGCATAACTTATAATTACCAAAGTAGGGAATAATTCGTGAGTTTAGCATTCCTTTATATCTTTCATAAGTTTTTGGTGATAATTCTTTTTCACCATAATTTTTAGCCCATAAATCTGTAAATTCCTTAAATGTCATTGAAGAGTTTTGCAAAACAATACCATTTTCAACTTCATAAACAAAGTTCACAAGTTCTTTATCTGCCTCACGCTTACTATTTGCTTTTATGCTCTTAGTATATCTGATTCTGTTACCATAGCTGTCAAAACCATGTGATACAATTAATCTCCATGAGCGTTTGCCTCTCTTTTCAAGATACCCTGCCATTACTTTTTTCACCTCCTTTCAGTATACCTATGGCAAGGATTTATATATATAATTTATTTTTTTCTAGTTTCTTCTATCCATTTTTTAAATTCTTCTTCTGTTTTTAAACCTTGTTTTATATCTTTTTTAAATTTATTAGCTTCTTTTTTCCATTTCTCATATTTTTCTAAATACATTGAAATGTCTGGATTCCTATTTGCCAACATTTTTTTGGCAGATAATGTCTTTCTATATAGTGAATTTATTTCATCTTTTTTAAGTTTTTCATTGTAGGTAATCATTGCACCGATTTCTTGACACGTCTTTCCATTTTCAAATATATTGTCACAATATAAAGTATTCTTTTTTGAAGAAGGAATAAAGTAATTACCACAATTTTTACAAATATATATTGGTGTATTATTTTTTATTAATTCTAAAATACTTATAAAACAAGAACTTTCAATTATATGACAGTTAAAACAAAGAGGTGTAAAAAGTTCATTATCATATTCTGTAGGGTAATTTTTTATATATTCTGAAATTGCCTTGGCTTTTTCTTCAAAATTACCTTTATCAGGACATGAATTCATATTCATATATTTCATTGGCTCAATATCATATGCAATAGTTATATATGAATTTAATGTTAGAAACATTTCAGAATAATTATCGAAATCAGCTTGTTTATATATATAGAATCTTTCTGCAATAGAGAAATTATTTAAATAGTCTAAATTTGATAGATTATTTATAAAATTTACAATTGCTCTAAATTGGGATTGATAGTATATTAAAGTCTTTTTTCGTTCTTCATAATTATTTCTACAAACTAAAATAAAGTCTTTTTCAGTAAAAAAAATATTTTCTTTATCGTTAGTAATATTTAATTTTGCATATTCATTAAAGGGATTGCCAATATCTTTATCATCACTGTTAAAAACTAAACCTGGTAAGCCATAATTATATATAAATTCTACAAAAGAATTAAAATTTGTGAAATCATAGTTCAAAAATTTTAATAAAGTTGTTCCTAGTTTATTTTTTTCATCAGTAAAATCAGATTTATATAATTTGCAAATACTATCAGAATAGGTTGAAAGATACTTAGTATATTCTTTTTTTGTTTTAAATTCATTTCTTTCTTTAAGTATTGTGTATGTGTCATTTGTTTTATTATATGTTGCATTTACAGTAGAAAAGGTATCTCTTATAAAATATTCTGTGTTGTCTATGATTGACATTTTCATATAATAAATTCTGGATACAACATCAAATTTCATACAAACCTCCTTGTTAACAATTTAATTCTTGTAAAAAATATTGTTAATTGATATCATAAAATACTATAAATTATTGACTAATCATAAATTAACAATTAAAATACAAATTATAAAATTGTTAACAATATTATACACAGCTAATTTTAAATTGTCAATACAAAATTTAAAATTTAGCGATTAGAAGTTAGGAGGTGAGCAATATGGCAACAGAGAAAATGCAAAGGACAACTTTAACAGCCAAAGAGGCTGCAGAATATTTAGGAATTTCATATTGGTTAATAACGCAATTAGTTAAAAGAAAACAAATTCCTTGTTCAAGAGTTGGGAAAAGAATTCTATTTAGAAAAGAAGCCTTAGATATTTATTTAAGTAAAAAAGAAAACGATTCTATAGAAGAATCTTGTTAGAAAGAAGGGAGGACATGGGACAAGTTGGATGGATAAAATTGAACATTGGTATATTCTCCAATAGAAAAATTAAAATTCTATTAAGAGAAAGGGAAGGGGACACCTATTTTAGAATATGGATTCAAATTTTAACTATTGCTGGAGAATGTAATAGAGATGGTGGACTATATATTAGTGATAATACACCATTCAAAATCAAAGATTTTACAAATATTATTGGAAAATCTTCCAAAACATTTACGAAAATTTTACAAAAATTTATTGATTTAGGAATGCTAATTTATAAAAATGATACATACTTTGTAAAAAACTGGAGCAAGTATCAAAGTGCCGATAAACTTAAGAAAATTGGAAAATTAAACAAAGTAATTGAAGAGAATGAAGTTGAAAAAAGTTTTAATGATATTACAGAAGAAAAGATAAGAAAAGAAGAAAATAGAAAGGAGACCAGAGCAGATGAATCAAATTTTGAAACCCTCGATTAATAAAAGCGATTTTATCGAGTGTGAATATTGTAAAAATAAATTATATAGAAGAATAATAGAATGGGAATTATATGGCACTAAAAGAACAATAACATTGGATTATGAAAGATGTAAATGTAACAAAGCAAAAGCATATTGGAATGAATATGATTTGAAAAAATTAAGAATACTAGAGGAACAAAGAAAACTAGAATTAATGCAAGAATTCTCTAGAAAAGTTGAAAAGATTATAAAAAATAGCAAGATTAGTAAAAGAAATTTAAACTATAAATTTGATAATTTTGAAACTAATAATAGTAATAAAAAAGTATTTAACAATTTAAAAAATTATAGTGAAAAATTAGTAAATGGTATAGAGAAAAAGGGATTAATTTTAGTAGGAAATAACGGAGTTGGTAAAACACATTTAGCTTGTAGTATAGCAAATAAATTAATAGAAAATGGAATACCAGTAATATATGGTACATTAATTAATTTGTTAGCAGAATTAAGAAATTCATATGATACAGATAACGATATATCAGAAATGGAAATTATTAAATTATATGAAAATGTTGCCCTATTAATAATAGATGATTTAGGAAAAGAAAAGCCAAGTGAGTGGGGATTAGAAAAATTATTTACTATTATAAATAGTAGATATGAAAATAATTTACCAGTAATTATAACAACAAATTATAATCAAAATTCTTTAGTTGAAAGACTGAGTTTAAATGGTGAAATAGAGACAGCAAAGTCGATTATTTCTCGACTATATGAGATGTGTTATCTTGTAAAAATAGAGGATATAGATCATAGAATAAAAAAGAAAAAAGTTAGTAATTGCGGGAACAATAACTAACTAAATAAGATAACTTTTTTAAATATTTTCTATAAAAATTATAATTTATTTTTATTAAAAAGTAAATAAAAATTGATAAAAAAATTGTGTAAAAAATGAATTAAAAAATATCCCTCGGAGAGCTAAAAGGGTATTAGGGCATTTGCCCTAAACAGCAAAATGGGTGTCAAAACACCATGCTGGCGAATATTAGGTACTAAAAAATACTACCTATATTAGAGCAAAAATAAATTTTGCTAATTATTAATGCTTCGTAAACTAGCATTAATAAATTTTTATAGTGAGGAAGTGATGAAAATGTGGAAAGATTCAGAGCAAGCTTTAGATAGTATTTTTTTATCATATAATAAAATTTTAAAGAGATTACATTCATTAGGAGTAACTACTAAACATGGAAAAGAAATAACTCATATGGATTTAAGAAAAGCTGTAGATGTTATGCTAAAAAAACATCCAACATGTAGATGGAGAAGTGAGAAAATTAGAAGTAGAAAATATTTTGTTTTAATAGAGGGATATGAATGGTTAAAGCGAGTATATTTTCAAAAAGAAAAATCATTAATTGATGCTGATGTAGATTTTTTTGAAACAAGAATTAAATTGTATGAGGATTTTTTGAAAGTAGAACATAATGAAAATTGGTGGAATGAATATATGGATGTAAAACAATTATGTAAGTATTTCAATAGAAAAGATATTACTGTTAGAAAAGCTATTAAAAAAATGTGTGATAGTGGTTTCGAAGAGTATAAAGTTTTAGTTAATGGTAAGGTTATGATTTCTAGTAAAGGTGTTGAATGGATTTGTAAAAATGTATTTAAGCAAAAATATTTAAAGCTATTAGAAAAGTATAAGATGGAATTAACTGAAAAATATATTGAAGCAGGTTATCCTTATGATAATTTCTTTTGGAGAAATTAAAATGGATATAAATGTAAAAAAATAGTATAAAATGTAGAATATTTTTTACTTTTATGATAAAATAACTTCGGATAAATAAAAATTATCGGAAGTTATTTATTGGGGGAACTTTTATGTGGATAGAAGAACAATTATCTGAAGAAGATGTAAGAAATATATATATAACACCAGCCTTAGCTAAAAAATGGAGTTTAGAAAAACAAATTAGAAGTGAAGTTTATTTTACTGCTGGAAGAGTAATTGTAAGAGGAAATATGTCTACAAGGGCAAAAGGGGAAAAAGCTGATTACATACTATACTATAATAATTCTAAACCAATTGCAGTAGTAGAAGCTAAAAAAAATACTTTCCCTGTTGGAGAAGGAATGCAACAAGCAATGAATTATGCAAAAATATTAGATATTCCTTTTGCATATTCAACAAATGGAAAAGCTTTTTTAGAACATGATTTTATTACTGGAAAAGAACGAGAAATTCCAATGGACGAATTTCCATCTCCGGAAGATTTATGGTATAGGTACAAAGTAGGAAAAAATATTACTGAAGATGAAGAAAAAATTATAAATGAACCGTATTACTATGCCCCTGGAACAAATAAACCTAGATATTATCAAAGAATAGCAATAAACAGAACTTGTGAGGCAATTGCTAGAAATCAAAAAAGAATATTATTAGTAATGGCTACGGGTACACGGAAAAACATTTACAGCATTCCAAATTATTCATAGATTAAGGCAATCAGGCTTGAAAAGAAAAATATTATATTTAGCAGATAGGAATATGCTTATAGATCAAACTATGTCTCAAGACTTTCAACCATTTAATAATGTTATGACAAAGATTGAAAATAGAAAGATGGATAGTTCATTTGAAATATATATGGCATTATACCAGCAACTTACAGATGGACAAGGTACTGATATATTCACACAATTTCAAAGAGATTTCTTTGACTTAATTATTGTTGACGAGTGTCATAGAGGAAGTGCAGCAGATGATTCAAATTGGAAGAAAATATTAGAATATTATAGTAGTGCTACTCAAATAGGATTAACAGCTACACCTAAAGAAACAAAGGAAATATCTAATATTACTTATTTTGGAGAACCAATTTATACATATTCACTAAAGCAAGGAATTGATGATGGATTTTTAGCTCCATATAAAGTAATAAGAGTTAATCTCGATAAAGATTTAGTAGGATATAGACCAGAAGTAGGAAAAACAGATGTAAATGGTAATATTTTAAATAATGATGAAACTTATTATCAAGCTGACTTTGATAAAAAAATAATCATAGATGAAAGAACACAAATTGTTGCTAAAAGAGTTACAGAGTTCTTGAAGAATACTGATAGATATAATAAAACTATAGTATTTTGTATTGATATAGAACATGCAGAAAGAATGAGACAGGCTCTAGTAAATGAAAATTCGGATATGATGTTAGAAAATCCAAATTATATTATGAGAATTACAGGAGACAATCAGATAGGAAAAGATCAACTAGAAAATTTTATAGATGTAGAAGAAAAATATCCTACAATTGTAACAACAAGTAAATTATTAACAACAGGAGCAGATTGTAAAACATGTAAATTAATAGTTTTAGATTCTAATATTAATTCAATGACGGAATTTAAACAGATTATTGGTAGAGGTACTAGAATTAGAGATGATTATGGAAAAACCTATTTTACAATTTTAGACTTTAGAAATGCTAGTAGATTATTTAGTGATCCAGCCTTCGATGGAGAACCAATTTCTATAAAAGAGGTAAAACCAGATGAACCAATGCCTACTGAAGATGAGGACGATTCTAAAAATGATAAAAATAACATTAATTCAGTAGATAATAATGAAACAAATATTAATCATCCTGGAAAAACTGTAAATACTAATACCAAAATTAGAGTTAATGGTGTTGAAATTAATATTTATAACGAAATATGCTCATATTATGATAAAGATGGAAAACAAGTAACTGAATCGTTAAAAGATTTTAGTAAAAGAAGTATATTAAATGAATACGCTTCTTTAAATGACTTTATTAATAAATGGAATTCAACAGATCGAAAGCAAGCGATATTAGATGAGCTGAAAGAACAAGGAGTAATATTAGATGAATTGAGAAAAGATGTTGGAAATGATGATATAGGGGATTTTGATTTAATATTACATATTGCCTATGATAAAAAGCCACTTACAAGATATGAGAGAGTAAATAAAGTATTAAAAAAAGGATATTTATATAAATACTCAGAGATGGCGCAAAATATTTTAAAAGATTTACTAGAAAAATATAGTGATAATAATGAATTAGAACTTACTGATACAAAAATTTTACAACTTAAACCATTTGAAGAATATGGTTCTCCAATGGAAATTGTTGATGTATTTGGAGGAAAAGATAAATATATTGAGGCTGTTGAAGAATTAGAAGATGAATTATATGCAAGTTAGGAGTTAGTAATAATGGGAATAGGGAATATATTAAAAAGACTACAAGATATTATGCGAAATGATGAAGGCGTAAATGGTGATGCACAACGATTAGAACAAATTGTCTGGATTTTATTTTTAAAAGTATATGATGCCAAAGAAATGCAATGGGAATTTGATGATGAAAATTATAACTCAATAATTCCAGAAAACTTAAGATGGAGAAATTGGGCAATCGATAAAAAAGATGGGAAAGCATTAACTGGTGAAGAATTATTAAATTTTATTAACAATGAATTATTTCCAAAATTAAAAAATCTTGATATAGATGCTGATACACCTATAAAAAAAGCGATTGTAAAATATACTTTTACAGATATTAATAATTATATGAAAAATGGAATTTTACTTAGACAAGTAATTAATATTATAGACGAAGTAAAATTCACTAATCCAAATGAAAGACATGAATTTAACGATATTTATGAGACTATGCTAAAAGAATTACAAAGTGCTGGTAATGCAGGAGAATTCTATACTCCAAGACCAGTTACTAACTTTATGGTAAATATGATTGAACCTAAGTTAGGAGAAAAGATTGCAGACTTTGCTTGTGGTACAGGAGGATTCTTGACTTCTGCATTAGATTACTTAAAAGAACAAAAGAAAACAGCAGACGATATAGATTTATATAATGATTCTATATATGGCATAGAAATGAAATCATTACCATATTTATTGTGTATTACTAATTTATTATTACATGACATAGATAATCCAAAAGTAGAACATAGGAACAGTTTTGACAGAAATATAAAAGATTACTCAGAAAATGAAAAATACGATGTTGTATTAATGAATCCACCTTATGGAGGAAATTTACTAAAAGAATATTTAATAAACTTTCCATCAAATTTAAGAGGATCTGAAACAGCAGATTTATTTATTGCTCTGATTATGTATAGATTAAAATCATTTGGAAGAGCTGCAGTAATATTACCAGATGGATTCTTATTTGGAGCTGATAACACAAAAATAAACATAAAGGCAAAACTATTAAGAGAATTCAATTTACATACTATAATTAGATTGCCAAGCTCGGTATTTGCACCATATACATCCATAACAACCAATATTTTGTTCTTTGATAAAACTATGCCAACAAGTGAAGTATGGTTTTATAGATTAGATATGCCAGAAGGATATAAAAATTTTTCAAAAACAAAACCAATTAAGAATGAACATTTTGATGAAGTAAGTAAATGGTGGAACGATAGAAGAGAAATTGTAGATGAAAAAGAGAATGAAGAATCTTCTATAACATATAAGGCTAAGTGCTATCCTGTAAAAGAAATAATTGAGAATGGATATAATTTAGACCTATGTGGCTATCCTCATAAAGAAGAAATAATATTAGAACCTAAAGAATTAATAGCAAAATACCAAGAAGAGAGAGCTAAATTAAATGCGGAAATAGATGGAATTCTAGAAAAAGTAAGTAAATTATTGGAGGAAGATTAATGACTGCTCAAGAACTAAAAAACTCAATTCTTCAATTAGCAATACAAGGGAAATTAGTAAAACAAGATCCAAACGATGAACCGGCTTCTGTATTGTTGGAAAAAATAAAAGAAGAAAGAGGAAAATTAATTGAAGAAAAGAAAATAAAAAAAGAAAAATACTCTGAAATATATAAAGATTCTTCAGATAATCATTATTATGAGAAGTTTGAAGATGGTACTATCAATGATATTACTGATGAGATTCCATTTGAGATTCCTGATAGTTGGTGTTGGACTAGATTAAATAACATAACTAAAATCATTACTGGTTTTTCTTTTAAAAGTACAGAATTAAAAGAAAATAACGAAGTAAGAGTTATAAGAATTTCCGATTTTGATGAAAATGGATTGAAAAACAATAAAATAGTTAGAATAAACTCAAATGAAAAATTTGAAAATTATACTATTAATAGAAACAGCATAGTTATGGCTATGACAGGTGGAACTGTTGGAAAATCTTATTTAATAAAAGAACTTGTTGAAAAGCTCTATTTAAATCAACGTGTTGCATGCATCAATGCATTTAATGAACTAATAAATATTAATTATATTTATACTGTCATTCAATCTCCTTTTATAAAAGATTTAATTAATATAAATAAAAATTCAACTAATGACAATATTTCGATGGACTTAATTAATAATTTTTTAATTCCTTTACCAGGTATTAATGAACAGGATAAAGTTATTAATAAATTGCAAGCGATTTAT
>CAMEUC010000026.1 GCA_945937855.1 uncultured Clostridium sp.
CTCAACTACAAAAATTCAAAGTTTTTTGGCATAGTATTATGAGCCACTTTCATAAAAGAATTTGCTATGATAGAGATGACAATTATAAAATTGTTAGCGAGGATTTACACAAAAACGGCATATTTACTGATGATGAAAACGAGATTGCTAACAATATCTATAAAAAAGTAAAATTACCAGATGACAGCAAAACAGAAAAAAATAAAAAGAGAAACAATGATACAAGATTTTAATGTGGAGGTAATATAAATATGGAAAATGAAAAAGTAAAATATTTGATAGAGATGATAAACAATATGGATATAAAAGATAAATTAAGATTAGCAATATGTATGAGTCAAGACAAATGGTCAGGTCTTATATATAATACAAAAGAATATTATGAAAAATTTGATAGCATACTAAAAGATATAGATGAAGAATATAGAACAACACTTATAAATTTTGGAAAATATAAACTTGTAATGTTTGCAATGGCTAAACTTATGGAAATGGAAACAACCGAACAAAATAAAGTGGCATTTTATTTATTTAATACTATAAATTTGGAAAAACAAGTAAAATATTAGTTTTTTCGCTTGAAAATAGCAAGTAAATGTTATATTATATTTCTATCCTTTTCAAAGGAAATCTTTGCGAAAGGAGGTGTTGTCTAGTATGAACGGATACTTACTTATATGGATTCTACTTCAGAAAATTGAAAAATTGGAAGAAGAATTGAATACATATAAGGACAACAAAAGTAAAAACTGATTTATCAGTTCAGAGCAGTCACTACCTGCTCTGTTTTATTTTATGCAATAAAAAAAGATATGTGTCACTACCACATATCTGGTGTTGCCTAGTGAACGGATACCTTTCACTTAAGCTATTATTAGTATAGCATTTTTTTTAATAATTGTCAAACATTTTTCAAATTTATTTTTTTCTGTACATATCTACTCTAACAGGTAATTTCTTAGCCATTTTTGCAGTTTCTTCGTCAAACAAAAGAATAGGTTTTATATTGAATGATTTTGCTATAAAATCTATATTCTTGCAAGTTAAATTAGCATTTCCTGTTTCTATAACACTGATGTAAGCCATTTTAAATTTAGTCTTATTTGCATATTGTTCTTGAGTTAGATGATTCTTGTATCTATACCATTTTGTATTAAGTCCAACTAATTCCATAGCAGTCATAGGTGCTTTCTCCTTTTGTTTAATTTAATAATATAAAAATTATTTATATATAAATTATAAAGTTAAAATATAAATAACTTAACATCATTAAAACTTGTTAAGATATATCTAAAAAAATAGAAAAAGTATTGTCAAAAAAAATCGCTTATGGTAAGATATTGTTAAATAATATTATTATACAAAAGAGGAGGTGGAAAGATGGAAAATAAAGAAATGGTTTCTGCTGGAAAAATGTCACAGCATTTAATGGGAAATTGGCTATTATGGGGATTGTTATTTGGATTTATATATTCATTTGTTTTTGCTTTAATAACCAATTCTATGGAATCACTTGTTTTAAAAGCTATAATTGCAGTTATAGCACAAGGAATTATAGCTATAATTGTATGGAAATTAAGTACATCTTCATCATTCAAGAAAAGAACAATATCTTATAATGATGTACCAACTGTAATGAAAAATTTAATTATATTTACTTTAGTAATTTGTATTTTGACTGGTATTTATAATATTGCTTCTGTTAATTCTTCAATGGACGAAGCAATTAATTCTGATTACAAACTTAAATTTAGTGAAAGTATGATGTCAAGAATATATAGTGATGAACAAATGGCTGAATATAATAAAGAAAAAGAAAAAGCTATAGCAGAGGCAAAAAGCAAAGCAAATATGTATTTGGTTATATTAGAAGTAGGGCTAACAGCTGTTTATTTAGCTGTATTACCATTAGAAAAAAAAGAAATTTTAAAATATGTTAGTTAGGAGATTAAAAATATGAATGTAATTACAATAATTATTTGGATAGCACTTGGTATAATATGTGCAGTTATTCATAAAAATAAAGGATATTCACCTATTGCAGGTTTTTGTTGGGGATTTTTCCTTTCAATAATAGGTTTAATAGTTGTTCTATTGGAAAAAGATAAAGCAGAACATGATGCAGAAATGACAGAGAAAAAAGGATTATCTATGGGACAATGGCTTGCTATATTTTTAGGAGTAGGCATAGTTGGAATTATAATATTCTTCGTTGTCCTAAGTAATTTATAAAATTGGAGGTATATAAGATATGAACAAAACTGTGAAAATTATTTTAATAGTAATTATAGCAATAGCTATTATATTCGGTTTAATAAAATGGGTTATTTTACCTATGACAATTCAAAAACAAGCTAAAGATGCTATTGAAAGTGTAGATTTGAATTCTGCTGAAATAAACGCTTTTAATGCACAATTTACTGCATATGAAGGTACTCAAAAAGGAAGCACTATTAAAGCATTAGTCCAAATGGTTTCAATGAATAATAGTACTAGTGATAAATTGGTAGCAATAAAATTTAATGGTACAACATATTCAAGTACTAATGTTTCATCTGTTTCGAGTTTAATTACTACATCAAATACATATAATGTTACATTAAAGTATGATAGCAAAGGGTATGTAGAAACAATATCAATAAACTAATTATTCTAAATAATTTGAAATTTTTTTTTATTTGTATTGTATTTTACAGAAATTATATTATAATTTTATTAACTTGATTGATTTTAATATCAATCGTCAAGAGAGCTAACGAGTTGTAAATATCTACGTCGTTGGCACCAAAATATAGCAATTTTCTCGAGTTTTTAACAGAACTCGTAAGAATTCTAAAATGGTTTAAACCCAGTACTCAAATTACTTTGAATACTAGGTTTTCTTTTTTCTAAACTTTTAACAAGTTCCAATAATATGTGTAAAAATGTTAGAAAACGATGTTAAGAAAAATCTTATTTAAATAATTGATACCACTTACTTTCATAAAATTCATGGTTTGGAAAGGAAAAGTTATGGAATTTATCCCTTCTTAATATTCTCCTTACTTTTATCTCCACTTTTTTCGTTATATACTGCTATAAATGTCGATATGATTGATACACAATTTGAAATGATTCCTGCTATTGAAAATACTAAGCAATCAATGATATTACAAATGCTACAAAACCAACTATTTGTAATATTAGACAAACTATATTCATTTAACTTTTTTCTCCCATATTTTTCTAATATATCTTAATGATAATGTTGATAGTGTAAAACCAATAACAGGAACTAATGAACTTAAAAGTATATTATCGTAATTTCTAACCATATAAGAATATATAACTACAACGATATATGTTAATACACAGATACATAATTTTCTTGTCCAACTTGTTTCCCATTTTTTATCTAACTCAACTCTTTTATTTCTATCTTTTATACTTTCTATTTCTTTTTTTAAATCCTCAATTTCCATATATTCCTCCTTCTAAGCAATTTGATTATACCATAAATTTACAGAAAAATACATAATCATTCAAATATCACTTTGCCTTTCTTGGTACTCGTATTGGCTTTATTTTTTTCATTGGGTTTACCTTAATAATAAAAAACCCCCAATTTTTATTGTTATTATTTCAATGAATATAATAACCAATAAATCTTGGAAGTTTATTGCATTACGAAAAAATGGTTTATTGCATTAGTTTCTATTTTTTCACAAAATCCATTGCACTTTTTATGCAATTTATCGCAATAGTTTTTTTATAAGTACCGCTTCATGTAAGGTTTTTCGTAAAGCTTATGCTGTTTTTAGTTCTAGTCTTAATTTGTCTGCTATCATCGCAATGAATTCTGAATTTGTTGGTTTTCCTTTTGCTGCTGATATTGTATAACCAAATATTGACTCTACTGCATCTTGTTGACCTCTACTCCATGCCACTTCTATTGCATGACGTATTGCTCTCTCAACTCTTGATGGTGTTGTTTTGAATTTTCTTGCTATTTCTGGATATAGTTGTTTTGTTATTTGATTTATCACATCTATATCTTTTATTACCATTATTATTGCTTCTCTTAAATATTGGTAACCTTTTATATGAGCTGGAACTCCTAATTCATGTATAATATTTGTTACTAATGCTTCTAAAACTTCTTCATCTTTTTTATTATTTTCTGAAATATCTATATAAGGTACTTTTACTTCTCTATTACTATAACAATTTTGTGCAGTTGTTGGTTTATAATTTTTTATTTCTTTTATTCTTTTTATTAATACTTCTATATCAAATGGTTTTACTACATAATACTCAGCCCCTAATGCTATTGCTGTTTGCGTTATCTTAGCTTGTCCTACTGCTGATAGCATTATACACATTGGTTTTTTATCTATATTAGATGAATTTATGTATTCTAATACTCCTATTCCATCTAAATATGGCATAATTACATCTAAAAGCAATACATCTGGCTGTGCATTTACCACCATATCACATGCTTCTTTACCATTTTTAGCTATTCCTATTACTTCCATATCCTCCTCTTTCTCTAAATATTTAACCAAAGTCATCGCGAAATCTGCATTATCATCTGCAATCAAAATTGTCGTTTTCTCTTTCACTTCAATACCTCCTAAATTTTAAAATTGTAAAAAATTTACATTTCGAATTATAATATTATTTTCATCTAAATGCAATACTTTTCTGGAAATTTTTTCTAATTTTGCTTGTAAGTATTTATATTTCAACATATTTTTTTGTCGTATTTTCTTTTGTTGTAATCTTTAAATTTAATATTTCGTTTTCATCTGATATTAAATTCCATTTTTCTTCTGGGATTTCTAGTGTTAATTCTACATTTTCTTTATAATCAATATTAACAATTTTAATATTTTCCTTTGTTAGTATATATTTAAGTTGTTCTAATTCCTCATAATGCGCCTTTACTGTTACCTCATAGCCAATAGTTTTAGTTATATATTTTGCTTTATTTAATGCCTCTATTGTTACTCCGAGAATATGCTCTAACTAGTCCACCTGTTCCTAATAAAATTCCACCAAAATATCTTGTAACAATTACTAATACATTTATTAAACCTTGTTCTTCTAGAATTTTAAGTATTGGTGTTGCAGCAGTTCCAGAAGGTTCTCCGTCATCACTAAATCTTTTAGTTTCTTCTCCGATTAATATCTTTTACTATATACGCAAAGCAGTTATGTTTTGCATCATGATATTTTTTATTTATCTGCTTTATTATATTTTCTGCTTCATCTTTACTCTCTACATAAAATACATTTGCTATAAATTTAGATTTTTTTTCTATAATTTCCGCAGATTCATTTTCTTTAATTGTTTTTATCATTTATATTTCTCCCACAATTCTCTTATCAATTTCAAAAGAATAATTATTTTATAATCCTGCTGTATATCCTGTAGAATAAGCAATCTGCAAATTAAATCCACCGAGTTAAAGCATCTACATCTATTATTTCTCCTGCAAAATACAATCCTTCTATAATTTTAGACTCCATTGTTTTAGGATTTATTTCTTTTGTGCTTACTCCTCCTGCTGTAATTATTGCTTCCTCCATTCTTCCAAAACCATTTATTGTTATTTCGAAACATTTTAGACTATCTACAATGGTTTTTCTTTCTTCTTTTGTTATTTCATTTACTTTCTTTTCTGGATTTATTTTAGTATATTTTATAAACACTGGTATCATCTTTTGTGGTAATAGATTATCTAAACTATTTTTATATTGCTTATTTTTTACTTTTTCAAAATCTCTTCTTATTCTTAAATCCAATTTTTCCTTATCAAGTGCTGGTTTTAAATCTATCTGCAATTTTACTTTATCTTGTTTTAATAGTTCTTCTAGATTTTTAACCCTAAGTAATATTGATGAGCTACTCAATATTACTGGTCCTGATACTCCAAAGTGTGTAAATAACATTTCTCCAAAATCTTCGTATATTGTTTTATTAGAACATATTAATTTTATTCCTACATTTCTCAATGATAGTCCTTGCAGATTTCTACACATTTCCAGTGATGAATTATTTTTACATGTTAATGGCACTAATGCTGGTTTAGGCTCTGTTATTGTATGACCTAGTTCTTCTGCCATCCTATAACCATCTCCTGTTGAACCTGTTACAGGGTAACTTTTTCCACCAGTTGCAAGTATTACTTTATCAGCTATAAAAGTTTTATTTTCTTCTGTTTGTACACCCTTTACTGTGCCTTCTTCTACCCAAATTTTCTCTACTTTGCAATTAGTAATAATTTTTACATTTAATTCTTTTAATCTACCAATAAAAGCATTTAATACATCAATCGATTTATCTGAGACAGGGAAAATCCTTCCTCCTCTTTCTACTTTTGTTTTTACTCCTTGGTCATTTAAAAATTTTACTATATCTTCATTATTAAAATTATTAAATGTGCTATACAAAAATCTAGAATTTCCTGGAATATTTTTAAAGAAATCTTCAATATTAGCAGAATTTGTAATGTTACATCTTCCTTTTCCTGTAATTAATAATTTTTTTCCGCATGAGTTCATCTTCTCTAATATTGTTACATTATTCCCTTGCTCAGCACAGGTTATTGCTGCCATCATTCCGGCAGGTCCTCCACCTATAATTAATATGTTCATATTTTACCCCTTATTTTATAAATTGTAGTTTGCAAAAGCGTTGGCTTTTGCAAACTGAAGTGTGAAGTGAGAAGTGCGAGGTGTGATTTTCGGGTGATTTCTTCGAAGATTTGCCCTTACCAATCACACTTCTCACCTCCAACCTCTCACCTCCAAATTACAATTTATTAATCTAAATATTGTTTATTGCTGTTAAAACCCCAATTTTTCCATATTCATATGTTAATCCACCTTGCAAAAATGCTGTATATGGTGGTCTAATTGGTGCATCACAAGATAGTTCTATTGATGAACCTTGTACAAAAGTTCCTGCTGCCATAATTACTTGGTCTGTATAACCTGGCATGTCCCAAGGTTCTGGGATTGAATTAGAATCTACTGGCGAACCTTTTTGTATTCCTTGGCAAAATTTAATCAATTCTTCTGGCTTTTTAAATTCAATAGTTTGCACTATATCTGTTCTTTTATCATTGAATTTTGGTTCTACATTATAGCCTAATTTTTCTAACATTCTACTTGCAAATACTGCTGTTTTTAAACTATTTGCTACCACTTGTGGAGCTAAAAATAGCCCTTGTAAAATTTGCTTATTAATTCCAAGTGTTGGTCCAACTTCTTTTCCAAGTCCTGGTGCTGTTAATCTTTCTGCTGCAAGTTCAACTAATTCTTTTTTGCCTGCAATATATGCTCCATTTGGTGCTATACCTCCACCTAAATTTTTTATTAATGAACCTACAATTAAGTCTGCTCCTAAAGCTAATGGTTCTACTCTATCTACAAATTCTCCATAGCAATTATCTACCATTATAATTGCTTCTTTATTTACTTTTCTTATTTCACAAATTATATTTTTTATTGCCTCTAAACTTAAGCTTTTTCTTATTGCATAACCTTTAGAACGTTGCATACATATTAATTTTATGTTTCCTTTTTTTGCTCTTTCTACAATTTTTTCTGTATCAAAATCATTTCCTATTAGGTCTATTTGCTCATAGTTTACTCCATAACTTTTTAATGAACTTTTATTTTCTACTATTCCAATTACTTCATCTAAAGTATCATATGGTTTTCCATTTATGCTAAGCATTGTATCTCCTGGTCTTAGCATTCCAAATAATGCTACTGTTAGTGCATGTGTTCCTGATATAAATTGGTTTCTAACTAGTGCATCTTCTGCTCCTAAACTTTCGGCAAATACTTTTTCTATTGTATCTCTTCCTACATCTCCATACCCATATCCAGATGTGCTTCCAAAGTGCATGTCCGATATTTTATTGTTTTGCATTGCTTTTAGCACTTTTATGCTGTTGTATTCTTTTATTTTGTCTATTTCTTTAAATTTCTCTTGTAATTCTTCTTCTACTTGTTCTGATAGTTCTATTATTTCTTGTTTTATTCCTAATTCTTTGTACATTTTCTCTCCTTCTCCTATTAAAATCCGCCCAATTTTCTCGGGGTTATATATTTGTATTTTTATCGCTGCCCCATCCAAGAAAATGTAATTCGCTTTGCTCAAACATTTTCTAAGGCGGTCACCCCGGAGTCGCTCTAAAAATAAAATATATAAGCCCCTCAAGTTGGGCTACCTTATCATAAAAATTAATAAAATTTGTTTTAGATTAGTTTAAGGGCGGAATATTTTTCCGCCCTTTTTATGATTATTCTTCCTCTGTTTCTTCTTCATCTTTTTCAGGTTCTACGATATTGTTTTTACATGCTTTTACCCATAAAATTCTTTTATCTTCATAATCTTCTATTTTATAAGTTACTTTTGGTGTTTCTATTATTGGTGTTTCATTGTCAGAAGGAATACGTCCTAATAATTCTATTAAATATCCAGATAATGTATCATAATCTCCTTCTGGTATATCCTCTATATTTAATATTTTTCTTAGGTCAAATATAGATACACTACCACTAATTCTAAATGTATTATCATCTATTTTTTCATATTCTAATTCTTCATCATCATATTCATCAAATATATTTCCAACTAGCTCTTCTAAAATGTCTTCCATTGTTATTAATCCAGCTGTTCCTCCATATTCATCAAGAACAATAGCAATCTGATGTTTATTTTTTTGAAGTTCTTTGAATAATTCATTTATTGGCTTATTTTCTGGTACAAAATAAACCTCTCTCATCAATTTTTTAATTTTTACTTCTTTTTTCAGATATACATATGCTAAAAGGTCTTTTATATAAAGCATACCCACTATATTATCTATTGTATCTTCATACACAGGTATTCTACTATATTTGTATTCTTTTAAATCTGTTAAAATCTCCCCTATATCAGATTTTACATCTATTGCATATATTTCTTTTCTATGTATCATTACCTCAGACGCAACTTTATCATTGAATTCAAATACATTATTTATAAGTTCCTTTTCATTTTCCTCTATAGAACCTTTTTCTTCTCCAACATCAACCATCATTCTAATTTCTTCTTCTGTAACAACTTCTTCTTCTGTTCCTGTTACTCCAAAGATTTTAGAAACAATATTTGTTGACCATGTTAATAGTTTAACAAATGGTGCAGTAAATGAATAAATGAACCTAACTACACCTATTGAACCAAAAGCAACTTTTTCTGGATTTTTCATTGCCACTCTTTTTGGAACTAATTCTCCAAACACAAGTGAAAAATATGAAAGTATTAATGTAATTATTATAATAGAAATATTAGTCCATGTTGCAATTCCTAATGGTAATAATTTATCTAATACTGGTGCAAGTTCACTTGCAAATGCATCTGCTGCAAACGCACTTGATAAAAATCCTGCAAGTGTTATTCCTATTTGAATAGTTGCAAGAAATCTGCTAGGTTCTTTAAGCATCTTTCTTATTTGTTTTGCTTTTTTATTTCCATCTTTAGCTTGTTTTTCAATCTTAGAATCATTTAGAGATATAAATGCAATCTCTGTTGATGCAAAAAATGCATTTATTGCAATAAGTATGACTAAAACAATCAGTCGTGAAATCATATTTTCTTATTTCACTCTTCCCTTCTTTAATATTAATACAAAATATTATACTAATATTTATATAAATTGTCAAGAAACTAAAGATTATTTCCTCTACATTCCAGTTTTTGGTAATTTTACAGCTACTTCTTTATTATCTTCTGTTATTTCTGGTTTTTCTATATCTATTGTTTCTTTGGAGTTAGTTATTGTAACTGTAAATTTCTCATTATAATCTAAATTAACTTCTATTAATTCGTTATATACTGCATATCCATTTACTGTTTTTGTTTCTTCTATGTAATATATACCTGGTTTTAAATTTTCTATTATTATTTTTCTCGCCTCATTTGTTTTTAGTTCAGAATATAATACCTCTTTGTTTTTGTTTAGTAGTCTAAACTCCACTCCCTGCATAGGTTGTTTATTCTCATCTTGTTTTAGTATTATTATTTGTGTTTCATTTTTTGTATATTGTACTGTTTTTATACCACTGCCATCTTCATATATATTACCAGTCAAGGCATAGTCTTGTAAATTGGGATCTGTTGAATATCCATATAAAATAGGTTTTGTAGCAACTTTTCCTTCTACCTTTATGTTGAAGGTACCTTCTTTTTGCATATTTGTTATTGGAATTATTATTTTAAAATTTTCACCATACTTAAACTCACTTTTTTCTTCATTTTTTTCATTTACTATTTTTGTACCTTCTACATCCATTTTTTCTAGATTTACTTTGTATGAATTAATGCCTGCATTCGCTGTTACAGTAAATGTTTTTGATAAATATTTACTATCTAATTTATCTAGCTCCCATTTTGAAGTTATATCTTTTATAGTAAGTTCTGCACTTTGTTTTACTTCTACAGAGTTTCTTGCATTTGTTACTATTTGTATTAATGCGTTTAAAGTTCTTTTTCCTGTTTCATCTGCTGCACTATATGTATTTGGATCTCTATCATAAATTGCACAATATACTGCTTGCTTTGTTGCAAAAAAAGCTTCTTCTTTTGTTTTACAACCAAGTTCTTCCGGTGTTTTATATGGATATCCATTTATTATTGTCCTCCATACTTTTACATTCGTAAGTAATTCATCTATATTTACAGAATATGAAAAGCCTACACTTGCGCCCTCTAGGTCTTTGTTTAAACAATATGCTGGGTATTCTTGTCCATCTTTTTGATACACTACATAATTAAAAACAAGCCCCATTCCTCCCCAACGTAAATAATCTTTATAAATTCCTTTAGAATATAAATCTGCCTTGTTTATTTCAAAACTTGCTTTGCTTGTAGTTGGTATACTTATTATTCCTATTATCATTAGTAAGCTTAAAATTATTAATATTATTTTTCTCATAAAATCCTCCTTATATTTCTATCGCTTGTATACATCTTCTGTATTTTGGCTCATTTTCTACACAAGTTATTAGTGTTATTCTATTATCCTTAGTTTCTTCTAAATATGTCCAATCTGTATCTTTTATAATTGTTGATGTTGTTACTTTATAGGTTTTGGTTCCATATACAGTTGTATATTTTATTTCATCTCCTATTTGTAATTCTTTAAGTCTTCCAAAATAATTTACCGGATATCCTCTGTTATGTGCTGCAAGTCCTACATTTCCATTCCATAAACTTGTATTATCAAAGTGTCCTATATATTTATTCATTACTTCTTCGCTAGTTCCAAAATTAATATTAGCAGATAAATTTATTTTAGGTATTTCTAGTTTCCAACTATCACTTTCAAATAATATTTTTTCATTTATATTACATAAACTTTTTTCATTATTATTTTGTGGAATACATAAGGCATGAGTTTCATTGATTTTTAATAGACATACACTTATAATTGTTACAAAAATCATAAGCAATGCCTCTAATTTAATTTTTAATTTTAAATGTTTTGTCAGTTAAATATCACCTCTTTCTTATAAATGTTTGTAATTTGTTTGGAAATTTGTTTAGATATAAAAAACTTTCCGATTTAAATTTTTTGGATATTGCTAAAATTAGCAATTAAAAGACATAATTATATTAATACATTTTTTTCAGAAAGTA
The DNA here is from genome assembly GCA_945937855.1 of uncultured Clostridium sp. Classification (GTDB taxonomy): domain Bacteria; phylum Bacillota; class Clostridia; order TANB77; family CAG-508; genus UMGS1933. The sequence continues at coordinate 11,681 of CAMEUC010000026.1, forward strand.
AAGAACTTTTCATCGACATAAAATGACAAAAATTTTCTATGTCCTTTGTTAAATTGTAATTTGTGTGAGTACCGTATTTGTTAAAAATATCAAAAGACGACCG
>CAMEUC010000027.1 GCA_945937855.1 uncultured Clostridium sp.
TGCACTATAATTTCCTATTATTTTAAATAATGCAAAGAACATTGATGCAAAAAATATTCTTAATGGTTTCCAGTTTCCAAATATCATAACTGCTAATGCTAAGAAACCATATCCTGCAACTGTAGATTGAAATCCAGAACCTGCTGCTATTGTATATGCTAAGCCTCCTATTCCTCCTAATATTCCAGAAATTATTGTTCCTGCATATCTCATTTTATATACACTAATTCCTACCGAGTCTGCTGCTTGTGGGTGTTCTCCACATGCACGTAATCTTAAGCCAAATCTTGTTTTATATAATACAATAATTGATATTATTAATATTATAAAAGCTATTGGTGTTGTTAAAAATCCATTTTTAAATATTACATTATGCCAGAAGTCTGGTAGCTGATTTATTCCCAAACTAGCTTCTGTAATTCTTGTCCATGTTGGTAAGTTTATTGTAGTGTTTCCTTGTCCTTGAATTGCCCAAGAAAGTACTACTGCAAACGCTGGTGCTAAAGTATTTAATGCCGTTCCTCCTATTGTTTGGTCTGCTTTTAGGTTAATCGCTGCAAATGCTAATAGTAACGAGAATATTGCACCGTGCAACTGCTGCAATCAGTATTGCAATTATCATTCCCAAATATGGATGTTCTACTCCAAACCCCATAGTGTTTAATTTACCCAAAGCGAGACAACCAAATAACGCTCCTATAATCATTATTCCTTCCAAAGCGATGTTAATTATACCACTTCTTTCTGAAAACATTCCTCCTAAAGCAACCAGCATTAATGGTACTGCAAATATAATTGTTGCCCCTAATATATCTCCAAATAAAGCCATTATTTTTGCACCTCCTTTGGTTTTTCCTCTACTTTTTCTTCATTAACATTTTTATTACTCTTTCTTATTAATAATTTTCCTAACTTTAATTTAAATAAGAATGAAAATGCACTTAAGTAAACTATTGCTGATATTATAATATTTATTATTTCTGTACTATATTTATATCTTTGAAGTGCTTCTCCTCCAACCTGTATATACGAAATAAATAAACTACTAAATATTACACCTATTGGATTTGATGATGCAAGTAATGCTACTGGAATTCCATTAAATCCCATTGCTGGTAAAGTTTTTTCTATTAAATATTCTGCTGTTCCACTTAAATAGTAAATTCCTCCTGCAAGTCCTGCAAGTCCTCCAGCAATTGCCATTGAAAGAATTATATTCTTCTTTGAATTTATTCCTGCATATATACTAGCATTTTTGTTAAATCCACATGCTTTTAATTCATATCCAAAAACTGTTTTACTTAAAATTATGTATATGATAATTGCTACTCCTATTGATATAAATATACTAATATTCATATAAGATGAGTTTTCAAATAAAGTATTTAATCCACCTTTTGGAATAATAGTTTGTGTTTCATGAAAGGCTTGTACCAAAGATAAATTTGCTGTTCTATTTGTTATTGAACCTGCCCAATAATTTTGTATCATCATTGGTATATTCTTTATTAAAACATTAACTGCATATAATCCTATCCAGTTAAACATTATTGCTGTAATTACTTCATTTACATTAAATAATGCTTTACAAATTCCTGGGAAGAATCCCCATATCATTCCGCCCAAGAATGCAAATATCAGTGATACATACCAAGGATTTCCTAAAACAATAGCTGAAAATAATGCACAAAAGGCTCCAACAACATATTGTCCAGAAGCTCCTATATTAAATAATCCTGTTTTAAAAGCAAAAGCTACTGAAAGTCCTGTTAAAATTAATGGGGCTGCTTGATATAAAACTTTAGCAAATTTGTCTGGTGAAGAAAAACCAGTTGTTAATAAGCTGTTTAAGCCAGCCAGAGCTTTTGTTTTATTAAAAATCAACAGTAATATAAATCCAAGCACTAAGCCTATACATATTGATATTATTGATGCCAAACAACTTATAAATCCTTTACTTTGGAAAAGTCTTTTTAATTTATTTTTCATTATTGTCCGCCCCCCTTTGTCTTTATTTGCTCCTGCCATATATAAACCAAGTTCTTGCAAAGTAGTTTTTTTAGGGTCTAATTCTCCAACAATTTCGCCCTCATACATAACTAAAATTCTATCAGATACGTTCATTACTTCATCTAGCTCCAATGAGACCAGTAATACTGCTTTTCCATTATCTCTTTGTTCTACTAATTTTTCATGAATATACTCAATAGCTCCAACATCCAAACCTCTTGTTGGTTGCACTGCAACTAATAATTCTGGATTTTTATCTATTTCTCTTGCAACAATTGCTTTTTGTTGATTTCCTCCAGACATTCCTCTTGCACTTGATACTGCTCCTTCTCCTGAACGTATATCAAATTCTTTTATTAATTTATTTGTGTAATTCCTTACTTCTTTAAATTTTATAAAACCTTTTATTTGGAATTTAGGCTCCCAATATCTTTGTAATACCATATTTTGTTCTAAAGAATAATCTAATATTAGACCATGTTTGTGTCTATCTTCAGGTATATGACTCATACCCATTTTTGACCTTTGTCTTATTTTTGTTTTCGTAATATCTTTACCCAAGAAATTTATTGTTCCACTTGATACTTTTTGCAGACCTGTTATTCCTGCTACAAGTTCAGTTTGTCCATTTCCATCAATACCTGCTATACAAACAATTTCTCCCTGTCTTACATTAAAAGAAACATTTTTTACAGCTTTTTTCTTATGATTTTTAGAATCTATTGATAAATTGTGAACCTCCAAAATAGTTTTTCCCGGTATCATTTCTTTCTTATCTACCTTAAATTTTACTTTTCTTCCTACCATCATTTCTGATAATTCTTCTTTAGTAGTATCTTTTACATCTACAGTTCCTATATATTTACCTTTTCTTAAAACTGTACATCTATCAGCTACTGCCATAATCTCGTTTAATTTATGGGTAATAAATAGAATTGATTTTCCTTCTTTTGTAAATTCTCTCATAATTTCCATTAATTCGTCTATTTCTTGTGGGGTCAAAACTGCTGTAGGCTCATCGAAAATTAAAATTTCATTATCTCTATAAAGCATTTTTAGTATCTCAACTCTTTGTTGCATTCCTACACTAATATCAGAAACCAAGGCATCTGGGTCAACTTTTAGTTTATACTTTTGGCTTAAATCCATTATTTTTTTTCTGGCTTCATCTTTTTTTAGAAATCCTAGTTTGTTAGGCTCTACACCTAAAATAATATTATCAAGCACTGTAAAACACTCAACCAATTTAAAATGTTGATGAACCATACCAATATTTAATTCATTTGCATCTGTTGGCGAATTTATTTTAACTTCTTTACCATTTTTTTTAATAATACCTTTTTCTGGTTGATACAAACCAAATAATACACTCATTAATGTGGATTTTCCTGCTCCATTTTCCCCAAGTAAAGCATGTATTTCACCTTTTTTTAGTTTGAGTGTAACATCGTCATTTGCTTTTATCCCAGGGAATTCCTTAGTAATATTTAACATTTCAATTACATATTCTTCATTTTTCTTCATGTTTATTCCTCTTCTACTACAAAAGGCTAGGCTTTATATAGAGCCCAGCCTTTTGCTGATTTTTATATTTAATTAATCTTGATAATCTACAGTTATGCTAACTTCTGGTTTAACATTTTTATCTGAACTGTTACTTATTGTAATTGTTCCATTTTTTACATCATCGAATAATTTTTCATATTCTTCAACTGTAAATTTTGTTAATCTCCAAGAAGTTTCTGCTGTTGGTAATCCAACGCAATTATCTTTTGCTCCTAATGTAGCTGTTTTTCCTGCTAAATCTGCAGGCCATTTTTTATCTGCTGTAGCATATAAGTCATTTAATGCTAATTTAACAGATGTAGTTAAATCTTTCATTGCAGATGTAATTATAGTTTCTGACTCAAAGTATTGATCTTTGTCAACTCCTATGACTTTAGTATTTGCTGCTTCTGCTGCACTTGTTGCTGAAAGATAGATTCCTCCACCACAAGCAAATACTACTTCTGTTCCATCAGAATACCAAGATTCCATTTTTGTTTTTATTTCATCTGTTGGAGAAAAGCTTCCTGAATACCAATATTTTATTTTTACGTCTTTTTCATTTCCTAATTTTTTTGCTGCATCATTAGCACCTTGTACAAATCCGTATCCGTAACGGATAACTGCTGGTACATCCATTCCACCTAAGAATCCAAGTTTAGTATATCCATCCATTACTGCGGCATATCCTGCCAAATATCCTGCTTGTTCCTCTTGGTATAAAATACAATGTACGTTTGATGATGTTTTGTAATTATAATCTGCATCATGTGGCTCTCCATCTAGTAATAAAAATTGTACTTCTGGATAGCTATCTTGTATTTCATAAACTGCTTCTTCAAATAAGTATCCTGGGCAAACAACAACTTTTGCTCCTGTTTCAATAGCTGTTTTCATTGTTTCAACACGAGCTGCTGTAGTGTCTTCAGATGGTTTGTAATAGTTGTAAGAAATTTTATTTTCTTCTGCATAAGCTTTTACACCCTCCCAAGCACTCTGGTTAAAAGATTTGTCATCAATATTTCCTACGTCTGTTACAAGTGCGATTTCATATGTTTCATTCTTTGTTGTTTTTCCACAACCTGCAATAAGTAGGCATGACACTGAAAGTAAAAGTATTAATGTCAAAATTGTTAAAAATTTTTTCATTTAAAAAACCCCTTTCAAATTTGTTTTTTGATGACCTGATTATATCAATACCTTTTTTAAAATACAACCTTTTTTTTTAATTTTTTTAAATTTGCTCTATAAGCTTTGCACAGTTTTTAGCTGCAAGCTTTACAAATTCCTCATATTCCATATAATTATTTCCGTTTGGAATATCTGAAATAGACCTTACTACTACAAAAGGTACCTTATTTAAAAAGCAAACTTGGCCAATTGCAGCACCTTCCATCTCCACACAATCACAATTAAATTTTGTTCGTATTTTTTCTTTCATTTTTATATCTTGCACAAATATATCCCCAGATGCAATAGTTCCTGTTACTATTTTTATATTATCAATTTTTATTTTTCCAAATTTTTCTACCAAAGCTTCATCACTTTTAAATATTTTACCTGTATCAGTAATATATCCTTTCTCATGACCAAATGCAGTAATATCAAAATCATGTTGCACTAATTTTTCTCCAATTACTATATCTCCAATTTGTAAATTACTACTTAGTCCACCAGCGACCCCTACATTAACAATATATTGTAAACTAAAATTATCTGTTAATATTTGTGTTGTTCTTGCAGCATTTACTTTACCTACTCCACATTGTACTAATATATAATTGTTGTTATTTATTCTGCCTTTATAAAAATCTAAATCATAAATAGTCTCTTTTTCTAATTCGGATATTATCTCTTTAACTGCTTCCAATTCTTCTATAGTGGCAACTATAATACCAATATAATTTTCCATATTTTTTTCCTTCTTTCTTTAGCATTATATAATATAAATTTTAAGTATGCAATACAAAAAAGAGAATGAGGAAAATCATTCTCTTTTCTTCTATTTTAACAATTACTGTCATTCATATAAAATTTCTTTTCAGCTAATTTATCTTGAACTCCTCTTAGTGCTTCTCCAAATCTTTGAAAGTGAACTACTTCTCTTTCTCTTAAAAATCTTAATACATCTACTACATCTTTTTCATCTGCAGATAAATCAATTAATTTTTCATAAGTAACTCTAGCTTTTTGCTCTGCTGCTAAATCTTCTTGAAGGTCTGCTATTGGGTCCCCTTTAACAGCTATTGATGCTGCATTCCATGGCCAACCTGCAGCTGCTTGTGGATATACTCCCCAACCATGGTCTGTATAATATGCTCCTACTCCTGCTTTTTTCATTTCTTCTGCTGAACACCCATCAGTTAATTGATGAACTAAAGTTCCAACCATTTCTAAGTGTGCCAATTCTTCTGTACCTATATCATTCAATATTGCCTTTGATTTTTGGTCTGGCATTCCAAAACGTTGGCTTAAGTATCTAAGAGAAGCTCCTAATTCTCCATCTGGTCCTCCATATTGAGATATTATCATTCCTGCAAGTTTAGGATTCCTATTTTTTATATTTATTGGATATTCTAATACTTTATTATAAGTCCACATATTCTAATAATTCCCCCTTTCCCATGGCCAAGGTTCCTCTAGCCATCTCCATTTATTACATGGGAAATAAATAGAAAGAGGTCCATAAACCTTTTGATATTTATCCATTAGTTCTTTTAGTTCTTTTGTATATTTTCTGTGTAAACACAATGCTTTTTGGTCTTCGGGATGTGTATTTAAATATAAACCTAATTCAATTACTGCGAAGTTAAGCTCCCTAATTTGCATTAACATTTCTTTTCTTTCGCAATCATTTCTTTCTGCTTTACTATTTTCCATAACCATGTTATTGTCTCCACATAAGCAATCTCTTTTTTCATTTTCTTCCATTAACCATTACACCCCTCTTTTATCCTATTTGTATTTCTAATGTATTCTATTTCTCTTTGACTTTGACCTGGCATATAAGGGCTAACTAGTTCTGGAAATATTGTTCCCATTTTTAATCCAACACTTGGAATAAATGTTTTATCCATTCTTTGAATTGGAACATAACTTTGACCAAACATAGGATTTTCTGGAAAATAATTATATTCTTCATCAAATCCACATGCACATTCATCATACATATTATTATAATTCATTACATCTGAGCATGCGTCTTGCATATAGTCATTATTTTCGTAATTATTATTACATCCACAGTTACAGCCTCTTTTTTGCATACAATTTCTATACATTAATTTTTCCTCCTTTTTCTAACGTATAGTATATTTTATGATTAAAAATCTTAAAATGTCCCATCAAAAAAGACTTTACCTTTTACAGTAAAGTCTTTTTTTCTAGTCTTCTAAAAATATATCTGAATACGTTGGCATTGGCCACATTTTTTTAGGTACTATTAATTCTAATTCATCTACATTTTTTCTTAAATTATCCATATATGTAATAATTTTTTCTTTGTAATATAGTGCTTTTTCCTCAAAGCTTTCTAGCTTTTCCAGTTCTTCTAACTCTTTTGTTAAAACTTTAATATTTTCATATAAATTATCAACATTTTTTCTAAGCTCCTCTAAGAGTTTTGATTCTGTTTCATAATTTAAATTTAGTTGTTTTAGGTTCATTATGTTTTGTGCTATTTCATTTGAAAATTTTAAGCATATTGGTAATATTTCCGTTTTTGAAATTGTAAGCATAGTTTGGGCTTCTATATTTATCCATGCGCAATATTTATTAATTTTTATTTTATATCTAGATTTTACTTCTTTTTCTGTATAAATATTGTATTTATTAAACAAATTGATATTTTTTTCATCTACAAAAGCTTTTAATGCTTCTGGCGCAGATTTTATATCTTTTAATCCTCTATTTTCTGCCTCTTTTACCCACTCTTGTGAATATCCATTGCCATTGTAAATAATTCTTCTATGTTTTTCTATCATATTTATAATTAATTTTTGAGCATCTTCATATACATTTTTTGATTTTTTTAAACTATCTGCAATTTCTGATAATTTATCTGCCACAGCAGCATTTAGTATTGTATTACATACTGCAATAGATGTTGATGATCCAGGCATTCTAAATTCAAATCTATTATCTACAAATGCAAAAGGCGAAGTTCTATTTCTATCCGTACTAAATTTACTTATTGGTGGAAATAGTGTTTCACCTAATTTTATAGTCTTTTTTCTTTTATTTTTTTCTTCTATCATTGTGTCAAATATTTTTTGTAAATCCTCTCCTATAAAAATAGAAATAATTGTAGGAGGTGCCTCAAAACCACAAAGTCTTTTATCATTAGTTGCTGTTGCAGTACTTGCTCTAAGCAAATCTGAGTATTCATCTATTGCTGCAATTATTGCTGTAACTACTAATAAAAATCTTGTATTTTCTTCAGGAGTTTTACCCATAGATAATAGGTTTTCTCCTGTATCTGTAGATAAGCTCCAATTATTATGTTTTCCTGAACCATTTACCCCTTCAAAAGGCTTTTCATGTAATAGGCATACTAAGTCATGCTTTTCAGCAACAGATTTTAATATTTCCATAATTAATTGATTTTGATCTGTACTTAGATTAACATCTCCAAAATATGGAGCTAATTCATATTGACATGGTGCAACTTCATTATGTCTTGTTGCAGATAAAATTCCTAATTTTAATAATTCCACATCTACTTCATCCATAAAATTTGCAACTTTTTCTTTTACATTACCAAAGTAGTGGTCACTCATTTGTTGTGCTTTAGAAGGCTTTGCACCAAACAAAGTTCTTCCTACTGTTTTTAAGTCTTTTCTTTTATTATAAGCATCTTTTGTAATTAAAAAATATTCTTGTTCTGCTCCTATTGTAGGGAATACTTTATTTATATTACTATTATTATCCAATATATTTATTAATTTTAAGGTTTCTTTATTAATTGCTTCACACGACTTTAATAAAGGCTGTTTTTTATCTAAAGATTCCCCATTATGGGAAACAAAAATTGTTGGAATACATAAAACTTTACTTGTTTTATATTCTTTAATAAATGCTGGTGATGTGTAGTCCCATTTTGTATATCCTCTAGCTTCGAAAGTTGTTCTAAGCCCACCAGAAGGGAAAGAAGATGCATCAGATTCTCCAATAAATAAAGATTCAAATGGGAATTCATAAATTACACCATCTTCTGAATTAGGAAATAAAAAGCTATTATGTTTTTCTGCAGTAGCTCCATTTAATGGCTGAAACCAATGTGTATAATAAGTAGCCCCTTGTTCTATAGCCCAAGTTTTCATTGCTTCTGCTAATTTTTTTGCAAGTTCTTCATCAAATTCTAAATTATTTTCAATAACCCTTTTTATTTTTAAATATTTATCTCTTGATAAATATTTTCTCATAGTACTATCATTAAAAACATTGACTCCAAATAAATCTAACATATCTTTACTTTGCATATACTCACCCTTAATATAAATATTTATAATATATTATAAATGTTTCCATATACAGTTTTATATTTCAATTATTCCTCCCATTGCACTATTTAGTGCAACTTCTTCTGGTTCAAAGTTCATTAATGCTTTTTTGCCTCCTGCAATAACTACTTTATCACCTTTTTGTAAATATTTTTCTTCCATTAACTTATTAATTCCTACATGTAATAATTCATCTATTGTTTCTTGTGGCTTAAATATTTTAGGAGTTATATTCCAACATAATCCTAATTGTCTATATGTAATTTCATTTTGTGTTATTGCAAAAACCGGACATTCTGGTCCAAAGCTTGCTACTTTTCTAGGCATATCTCCAGTATCTGTATATGCTACTATTGATTTTGCCCCTATGCTTTCTGCAGCTCCACATATAGCATAATTCATGTTAAATTCATAATCAAAATTTTTTAAATTATATTGTCTGTTTCTAAATCGTTTCCAATATTTTATAGATTCTTCAACTGCTATTGCTATTTTGCTCATTGTTTTTACACATTCTACTGGAAACATACCTGTAGCTGTCTCTCCAGATAGCATTATTGCCCCTGTTCCATCAAATATAGCGTTTGCAACATCACTTACTTCAGCTCTTGTAGGTCTTGGATTAGAAATCATTGATTCTAACATTTGTGTTGCTGTTATAACTGGTTTTCCTTGTGTATATGTTTTTTTAATAAATTGCTTTTGAAGTATTGGAACTTCCTCCATTGGAATTTCAACTCCTAAATCTCCTCTTGCTACCATTATTCCATCTGATACTTCTAGTATTTTATCAAAATTATTTATTCCCTCTCTGTTTTCTATTTTTGAGATTATTTTTATATGTTCTCCATGGTTTTCTTTTAAGACCTGTCTTATTTCTAATACATCTTGAGGTTTTCTTATAAAAGATGCTGCTATATAATCAAATCCCGCTTCTATTCCATATTTAATATCTTCAATGTCTTTTTCAGTAATCCCTGGTAAATTAACTATAAAGTCTGGTATGTTTATACTCTTTCGATTTGTTAGTTTTCCACCTTGAATTACTTCACAAACTATATCCTTCCCAACTATTTCCTTTACTTTAAGTTCTATTGTTCCATCATTTACAAGTATAGTTCTACCTATATCTATTTCTTTATATAGATTTTTATATGTTATAGATACTTTTTCATTATCTCCAAGCACATCTTCATTTAATAATGTAAAAATATTTCCATTTTCTAAAATTGCTTGATTATCTTTAAATTTTCCTATTCTTATTTCTGGTCCTTGTGTATCTAAAAGTAAAGGTATTGGCAAGCCTAATTCATCTCTTACCTTTTTAAACATATTTATTCTTTCAGCTTGGTCTTTATAATTTCCATGTGAAAAGTTTATTCTTCCTACATTCATTCCAGCAAGCATCAATTCTTTTAGAACTTCTGGATTATCTGTTGCAGGTCCCATAGTACAAACAATTTTAGTTTTTCTCATAAATTACCTCTTTCTTTATATATTAATAGTCTGTATTATTCTCAGCCTACCTTTTGTATAATTTTTTATAAAATATACAAAACGGCTGAGATTATATCTATCTTCTAATCTCTAATTTCTAAACTCACAATTCTTATTTTGTTATATAACCTTAGGCGAGATTTGGCGGACTTCATAAAGCTAAATTTATTTTGTTATCCATTTTACCAAATTCAAGTTTTCTGAATCTAAAAGCATATCTAATTTAGGCATTACCCTAAATGTATATCCATAATTTCCACCAGTTTTCATCTCAATATCAGTTTCATATGTATAAACCTTATTTTCTTCATCACTTTCTACTAATTTCATTGGTACAATGCTTATATTTTCTAATGTTCCATTTTCCAATATTCTTCCACAATAGCTTTGAACTTCAATATTTTCAGGTGCTATATTAGGAAGTTTAACTCTGCAGGCCACTCTTATTTTATTTCCTGCGTCTATTGTAACATCATCTGCATTACCATCCACTTGTGTTATAACAATATCATCCCAATTTGCATATAAACTTTCTTTTGTTTGATTAAATTCTGTTACAGTTCCTAAATCGTTATAATATTTATTTGTTAATTTGCATAATGGCATGTATAAATTATTTGTGTAATCAACTAACATTCTAGACGTACTATAATTTCCTCCGGTAGAAATTATAGAGTTTTTCATATATTCAATCCATTGTTTTGATATGCCATTTTCATCTTTATTATAATATGCTGGTATAATTTTATTTTCTAATGTATTATAAATACTTTCACTATCTGCTATATCTTGTTCTTCATAAGAATCAAATTCTTTATTTGTTCCTATTGCCCATCCATTTTTTGTATTATATCCTTCTGCCCACCATCCATCTAGTACACTAAAGTTTACAACTCCGTTTACAGATGCTTTTTCTCCACTTGTTCCTGAAGCTTCCATTGGTCTTCTTGGATTATTAAGCCATACATCAACACCAGAAACTAAGTGTCTGGCTATACCTATATTATAATTTTCTAACAATATTATTTTTCCTTTAAATTGTGGCATCATTGATATTTCATGAATTCTTCTTATTAAATTTTGTCCTTCTACATCTTTTGGATGTGCTTTTCCTGCAAATATTAATTGTACTGGCCTTTCTTCATCATTTAAGATTTCAGTTATTCTTTCTAAATCTTTAAATATTAATGTTGCTCTTTTATATGTTGCAAATCTTCTTGCAAA
>CAMEUC010000028.1 GCA_945937855.1 uncultured Clostridium sp.
CGGTCGTCTTTTGATGTTTTTAATAAAGCAATTACTCATACAAATTACAATTTATAGAGGAGACAAAATGTTTAAAAAAGTTTGGAAACATTTTAAATTAATAACAAAACATAGATGGTATGTATTTAAACTTTCAATAAAAGCAGGTATCCCTTTTAGAGGATTTGTACATGATTTGTCGAAATATTCACCAGGAGAATTTATTGAAAGCTGTAAGTATTACCAAGGAAATAGAAGCCCAATAACAGTTGCAAGAAAAGAAAAAGGATATTCAGCAGCATGGTTACACCATAAAGGAAGAAACAAGCATCATATAGAATATTGGTATGACTGGAATGCAAAAGAAACACCAGTAATTCCATATAAATATGCAGTAGAAATGCTATGTGACCATATTGCAGCAGGAATAGTATATAAAGGGAAAGAATGGAATAAGGAATATCCTCTAAAATATTGGAATGAAATAGAAACAGTAAGAAGTTTATACAACCCTAAAACAGAAAAATTTATAACAGTTATAAAAGAAGAAATTGCGAAAAATGGAATAGAAAAAATCATGAATAAAAAACACTTAAAAGAACAATATGAAAAATATTGCGAATAATTTTAGATATTTAATTTGAAGGTAGCCGCACGCAGGGGTTTTATTTTTCTTTTTTTAGGAGAATCTCAAGTAGGGATTACTTAGAGGAGCCTAAAAAAAGAAAAATTGAACCCCAACGAGATGCGGCGGACTTTTGTAGGAGGCAAAATTGGACAAGCAAAAATATATCAGAAACTTTAGTATAATAGCACATATAGACCATGGAAAATCAACACTAGCAGACAGACTAATAGAAAAAACTGGGCTACTTAGCCAAAGAGAAATGGAAAGTCAAGTATTAGATAACATGGACTTAGAGCGTGAAAGAGGAATAACAATAAAAGCACAAGCAGTAAGAATGAATTATAAAGCAAAAGATGGTAATGAGTACATATTAAATTTAATAGACACTCCTGGACATGTAGACTTTAATTACGAAGTATCAAGAAGTTTAGCCGCATGTGAAGGGGCTATTTTGGTTGTAGATAGTAGTCAAGGAGTAGAGGCTCAAACACTTGCAAACGTATATTTAGCGCTAGATAATAACTTAGAAATATTACCAGTAATAAATAAAGTAGATTTGCCAAATGCAAGGCCAGATGAAGTAAAAAAAGAAATAGAAGACGTAATTGGAATACCTGCAGAAGATGCGCCATGCATATCTGCAAAATCTGGTTTAAATATTGATGAAGTTTTAGAAAGAATAGTAACAGATTTTCCAGCACCAACTGGAGATAAAGAAAAACCATTAAAATGTTTAATATTTGATTCTTTTTATGATAATTACAAAGGAGCAGTAAGCTATGTAAGAGTAGTAGAAGGAACTGTAAAAACAGGTGATGAAATATTATTTATGGCTACAAATAAAAAATTTGTAATTACAGAACTTGGGTATTTAGAACCAGGAAGATATGCACCAGCTGAAAAACTAGAAGCAGGGGAAGTTGGATATATTGTAGCAAGCATAAAAACAGTTAGTGACCTTCATGTAGGAGATACAATAACAAAAGTAAGTAACCCAGCAGCAGAACCATTGCCAGGTTATAAAAAAGCAAATTCAATGGTGTATTGTGGACTATATCCATTAGATGGTGGAGATTATGAAAGATTAAAAGATGCACTAGAAAAACTAAAATTAAATGATGCAGCTCTTGAATATGAACCAGAAACTTCAATTGCATTAGGATTTGGTTTTAGATGTGGATTTCTAGGATTATTACACTTAGAAATAGTTCAAGAAAGGTTAGAGAGAGAGTTCGATTTAGACTTAATTACAACAGCACCATCAGTTATATATAAGGTATATAAACAAACTGGAGAAGTATTAGATATTTACAATCCAATAGATTTGCCACCAGCACAAAAAATTGCATATATTGAAGAACCAATAGTAAAAGCAGAAATATTACTTCCAAAAGAATATGTGGGGAATGTCATGGAGATATGCCAAAACCGACGAGGCACATATTTAGATATGAAATATATAGATGCTACAAGAGTAATACTTTACTATGAGCTTCCTTTAAATGAGATAATATACGATTTCTTTGATACATTAAAATCAAAAACAAAAGGGTATGCTTCTTTTGATTATGAATTTAGCACGTATAGAAAAGCAGATTTGGTTAAACTAGACATACATATACATAATGAACCAGTAGATGCATTATCATTTATAGTTCATAAAGACTCTGCTTATTCGAGAGGAAAGAAAATGACAGAAAAATTAAAAACAGTTATACCAAGACAATTATTTGAAGTACCAATTCAAGCAGTAGTAGGAGGCAAAGTAATTGCAAGAGAAACAATATCAGCGATGAGAAAAGATGTACTTGCAAAATGTTATGGTGGAGACGTAACAAGAAAGAAAAAGTTATTGGAGAAACAAAAGAAGGGCAAGAAAAAGATGAGACAAATTGGTAATGTGGAGGTTCCACAAGAAGCATTTTTAGCTGTTTTAAAATTAGATGATGAATAACACTAAAGACGCCCGCCAAATCTCGTCGGGGTTATATATTTGTATTTTTATCGCTGCCCCATCCAAGAAAATGTAATTCACTTCGTTCAAACATTTTCTAAGGCGGTCACCCCGGAGTCGCTCTAAAAATAAAATATATAAGCCCCTGCGTTTGGCTACTGTATTTAATAAAATTAAAAATCATCTTGAGGAGGTATATAGATGAATAAAAAAGAGAAAAATTTTGAAGAAGCATATCAAGACCAAATTGAAGGGCGAAATGCTGTACTAGAATTATTAGAAACCGGAAAAGATATTAACAAAATATTTATTGCAAGTGGAGAAAAACATGGTTCAATAAATAAAATAATATCTATGGCTAAAGAGAGAAGAGTTGTCATAGTAGAAGTTGACAAAGCGAAATTAAACCAAATGGCACAGTCAGATAATCATCAAGGAGTAATTGCAATAGTTCCACCTTTTGACTATTGTGAGGTAGAAGATATATTAAATTTAGCAGATAAAAAAAATGAAAAACCATTTATATTAATTCTAGATGGAATAGAAGATCCACATAATCTTGGATCAATAATAAGAACAGCAGAAACAGCAGGGGTTCATGGCATAATAATTCCAAAAAGAAGAGCTGCAACAGTAAATAGTACAGTTTATAAAGTATCTGCCGGAGCAGTAGAACACATGAATATAGCAAGAGTGAACAATTTAAATGAAACAATAAAATATTTAAAAGACAATGGCATTTGGGTATGTGGTACAGACATGGAGGCAAAAAATTATTACTACAATGAAAAATTTGATGGACCAATTGCAATAGTAATAGGAAGCGAAGGGTTTGGAATGAGCAGACTGGTAAAAGAAAACTGTGACTTTTTAGTAAAAATCCCAATGAAAGGAAAAATAACTTCATTAAATGCTTCAGTATCTGCTGGAATAGTAATGTATGAAGTAGTAAAGCAAAGAAAAAATAATTAGGAGGTATAAATTCATGAAAAATGAGAATTTAAAATACTATGAAGTTACTAAAATAAATACAATCAAGGAAATGTTAGATTTAGCAGTAAAAGAAGCGGGAGATAAAACAGCATTTGAATATAAAAACAAAAAAGAGATAGTAAAAGTTTCATATAAAGAATTCAAAAACGATACAAATTATTTAGGAACGGCTTTATCTACAATAGATATGTTAAAGAACCATATAGCAGTAGTAGGAGATAATAGCTATAACTGGCTTACTGTTTATTTAACAGTATTACAATCTGATGGGGTTTTAGTTCCAGTAGATAAAGAATTAACATGTGAAGAAATTATAAATGTATTAAGAAACAGCGATAGTGAAGTTTTGTTCTACTCAAACAAATTTGAAAAATATATAGAAGAATTAAAAAAGGAATTACCAAAAATAAAATATTATATTGGATTTGAACAAAAAGAAGATAAAGAAAATATATTATCATATGATAAATTCATGGAAAAAGGGAAAAAAGAATATGAAGGAGGAAATACATCATTTACAAGTATAGAACATAAAGATACTAATGTATTAAAATTATTAGTATATACATCAGGAACAACAGATGAGCCAAAAGGCGTTATGCTTTCAGAACATAATTTAGTTAGTTGTGTGTACTACGGACTTCAAGTTTCAACAGTTTATACTAAATGTTTATCAGTACTTCCATATCATCATACATACGAAGCTGTTGCAGGAATATTAGTAGCTCTACATAAACATGTTACAATTTGCATAAATGATAGCTTAAAAAATGTATTAAAAAATTTACAATTATACAAACCAGATTACATATATTTAGTACCAGCTTTTGCAGAAGTATTTTATAAAAGTATATGGGCTAATGCTAAAAAAACAGGTAAAGAAACTGGTTTGAAAATATTAATAAAAGTAAGTGATGCTTTAAGAAAAATAGGAATAGATAAAAGGAAAACATTATTTAAATCAATACATGAGGCTTTTGGTGGAAACTTAAGAAAAATAGTAGTAGGTGGAGCACCTATAAGACCAGAATTAGGAAAATTCTTTGATAGTATTGGAATAAACTTAATAAATGGTTATGGAATAACAGAATGTTCACCACTTGTTAGTGCAAATATGGATGACTTTAATGATCCATCAACTGTTGGTATAGTTCTTCCATGCTGTGAAATAAAATTTGAAAATGTTACACCAGAGGGTGACGGAGAAATTTGTGTAAAAGGCGACATTGTTATGATGGGATATTATAAAGACCCAGTACGTACAGAAAAAGTATTAAAAGACGGATGGTTTAACACAGAAGACTATGGAAGAATGAATGAACATGGACAATTAATAATAAACGGAAGAAAGAAAAATGTAATTGTTTTAAGTAATGGCAAAAATATTTATCCAGAAGAAATAGAAAATTATGTTTTAAGAATACCATATATATCAGAAGCAATTGTAAAAGGAGTAAAAAATAATGTAGGCCAAGAAGTTGCATTATGTGCGGAAGTATTCTTAAATAAAGAAAAAGTTGAAGAATTAGAAATAGAAAATGTAGAGGAAACATTAAAAAAAGACATTGCAAAAGTTACAAAAGAATTACCACTATATAAACATATTGCGGATGTGGAAATAAGAAAAACTGAATTTAACAAAACAACAACAAATAAAATTAAAAGATAAAACAGGGAGGATTTAAATGCAAAGAACAAAACTTGCAGATAGAATACTTCCAACATATACAAAAGGTGAAGAAATATTTAATATGACTTCACATATTGTTGGAGGAGCATTAGGAATTGTTGCAACTACTTTATGCGTAATTATGGCAGCACTTAACCATAATGTATATGGAATAGTAAGTGGAGCAATTTATGGCTCTACAATGATTTTACTATATACAATATCCAGCATTTATCATGGACTAAGTCCAAAGGGAACTTCAAAAAAGGTTTTCCAAGTATTAGACCATTGCTCAATATATTTGTTAATAGCAGGCTCATATACACCTGTTGCATTATGTACAATAAGGGAAGTTAGTCCTTTTTATGGCTGGCTAATTTTTGGAATAATATGGGGAGCAGCAGCTTTAGGCATAACACTAAATGCAATAGATTTACAAAGTACTAAAAAGTTTTCAATGATATGTTATTTACTAATGGGTTGGTGTATTATATTTAAATTTGACTTATTATTACAAGCAATGGACAAAAATGGAATAATACTTATGGTAGCAGGAGGAATAGCTTATACAATAGGCGCAATTTTGTATGGAATAGGTAAAAAGAAAAAGTATTTTCACTCAATTTTCCATTTGTTTATAGTATTAGGAAGCCTACTACAATTTTTCTCAATATTGTTCTATGTAATGTAAGAATAAAATTTAAAAAGGTCATGCACTTTTATTTTTCTAAAACATATAATTTGTTATAGAAAAATGGGGGTGCATTTTATTTGCTACTTTTTTTTACAGGTCTTTTAACATTTTTAAAGACAACTTTTTTTATGGTGGGGTATATTTCAAATAATAATTTATTTCCAGAACCATTAAGTGCTGAGGAGGAAAAAATATATTTAGAAAAATTAGCTAATGGAGATGAAAATGCAAGAAATATATTAATAGAAAAAAACTTAAGATTAGTAGCACATGTTTGCAAAAAATATAATATTCCAAATTTAGACCAAGACGATTTAATATCAATGGGAACAATAGGTCTAATAAAAGGAATAAATAGTTTTAATTTAGATAAAGGTGTAAGACTTGCAACATATGTGGCAAGATGTATAGAAAATGAAATATTAATGTATTTAAGAAGTACAAAGAAATTGCGGAGCTGAGGTATATTTAAACGAACCAATAGGAAAAGACAAAGATGATAATGAAATAACACTACTTGATGTAATAGAAAATGACGAAATGAATATAGAAGATGAAATAGACTTAAAATTACGAGTAAAAGAACTATGTGAAAAGATGAAAAAAATATTGAAAGAAAGAGAAAGGCTAATAATAGAATTAAGATTTGGACTTCGGAGGCAAAAAACCAAAAACACAAAACGAAGTAGCAAAAATACTGGGAATATCACGCTCCTATGTATCCAGAATAGAGAAAAAAGCAATAGGAAAATTAAATGGGGAAATAAGCAATTAAAAACCACCCTAACAATTCAGTCAATTGACATCATTGTCAGGGTGGGGTGACATTATTTGTACTGTTATTAACATAAAAATTCAAATATGTGTAAAATACAAAAATGAATATTGAAAAAATTGTAAAAATGTATTACAATATAGCAGAAAATGGAGGAATAATTGTGAACGAAGAAGTTATAAAAAAACAACTAGAATATATAGAAAAAGTTAGAAAATTAAATGAAGGAAAAAGATTATACTATAATATCCTAACAATGGGCTGCCAATTAAATGAAAATGACTCAGAAAAAATTAGTGGTATGGCAACAAACATGGGGTATATTTATACAGATGATTTAGAAAAAGCAAATATGTATATTATAAATACTTGCTGTGTACGTGAAAATGCAGAAGAAAAACTTTTTGGAAAATTAGGAGAACTAAAAAAACTAAGAGAAAAAAATAATGGAATAATAGCCCTTTGCGGATGTATGATGCAAGAAAAGCATATACAAGAAAAACTAAAACAAAGTTATCCATATGTAGATATTATATTTGGAACACATACATTACACAAATTTCCAGAAGATGTTTATAAGATATTAATAGATAGAAAAAAAATAAAAGATGTTATAGATATAGATGGAGAAGTGTACGAAGGACTGCCAATAAAAAGAAATGATGGAAAGCGAGCATCTGTAACTATAATGTATGGATGTAATAATTTCTGCTCATATTGTATAGTACCTTATGTTAGAGGAAGGGAAAGAAGTAGAAATCCAGAAGATATTTTACAAGAAATAGAAGATTTAGCAAAAGAAGGTTATAAGGAAATAACATTACTTGGGCAAAATGTAAATTCATATTTGAGAAGTGAGAGGTTAGAAGTTGGAAGTGAGAAAATTTTAGGAGAAGTAAATTCCTTTGCAGACTTATTAAGAGCAGTAAATAAAATAGAAGGGATAGAAGTAATAAGATTTATTTCGCCACATCCTAAGGATTTTACAGATGATGTAATAGAAGCAATAAAAGATTGTAAAAAAGTATCAAGATTAATACATATACCACTTCAATCTGGAAGTACAGAAGTTTTAAAGAAAATGAATAGGAAATATTCAAAAGAAATTTACTTAAAATTAATAGAAAAGATTAAAAATAAGGTTCCAGATGTATTATTCTCAACAGACATCATAGTAGGCTTTCCGGGGGAAACAGAAGAAGATTTTGAAGAAACCTTAGATGTTGTAAGAAAAGTAAATTTTGAACAAATATTTATGTTTATATATTCAAGAAGAGTTGGAACAGTGGCAGACAAAATGGAAAATCAAATTCCAGAAGAAATAAAACATAAAAGATTTGATAGATTAAAAGAACTTTTTGAAACACAAGTAGAAGAAAACAATAAAAAATATATAGGAACAACTCAAAAAGTTTTAGTAGAAGGTTATAGTAAAACAAACGACAAAATGCTTACAGGAAGAACAAACAGCAACAAGGTAGTAGTATTTGATGGACCGGAAGATTTAATAGGACAAGTAATAGATTTAAAAATAATATCAGAACATAAATGGTATTTGAGAGGTCAGATGTGACTTTAATTTCCCACTTCGCACCTCCCACTTCACACTTCTTTAAATTAATTTATTAATAAATAAAAAATTAAACAAAAAGGAATGATATAAATGGCAGAATTCTCTCCAATGATGCAACATTACTTAGAAACAAAAGAAAAATACAAAGATTGCATATTGTTTTATAGATTAGGAGATTTCTATGAGATGTTTTTTGAAGATGCAAAAATTGCTGCAAGAGAACTAGAAATAACACTAACAGGAAAGGAATGTGGACAACCTGAACGTGCACCTATGGCAGGAGTTCCTTTTCATGCTGCAGAAAATTACATTTCAAAACTAATAGAAAAAGGATATAAAGTAGCAATATGTGAGCAATTAGAAGATCCAAAAACCGCCAAAGGAATTGTAAAAAGAGATGTTATAAGAATTGTAACACCTGGGACAGTTATGGAAGCAAATATGTTGGAGGAAAAGAAAAACAACTATATAATGTCAATTTTTAAAAAAGGAATATATTTTGGACTTGCTGTATGCGACATTACAACAGGAGATTTTTACGCAAGTAAAATTATGGGAGAAAATAATTATGCTACTCTTATAGATGAAATTTCTAAATTTAACCCAGCAGAAATTATAGTAAATAAAATGTTATTTAACTCATCAGAAGAAATGGAAGGAATAAGAAAAAGGTTTGGAGCATATATAACAAATCTACAAGAAGAAGCATTTAGAGAAGATGTAGATATATTATTGCAAAATTACACTTTTACAGAAAATGAAATAAAACTAGAAAATCTCGACAATTATTTATTAGAAGTATCAAGTATAAATGCACTTTTAGACTATTTAAATCAAACGCAAAAAATGAAATTAGAACATATAAATTCAATTCATATTTATAGTACAAATAGATACATGGCATTAGATATAACAGCAAGAAGAAACTTAGAGCTTACAGAAAGAATGCACGATAAATCTAAAAAAGGAACTCTTCTTTGGGTATTAGATAAAACACTTACATCAATGGGAGGAAGACTTTTAAGAAGATGGATAAATGAGCCATTAGTAAATGTAAGTGAAATAAACAATAGATTAGAAGCGGTAGAAGAATTAAAGAACAATATAATTTTAAGAGGAGAAATAGCAAATAATTTAAAATATGTTTATGATATAGAAAGATTAGTTCGGAAAAATTGCATATGGAAACTGTAGTGCAAGAGATTTAATATCATTAAAAAGTTCTTTAAAACAACTACCTGAAATAAAACAAATGCTAGAGAAGACTAATTCAAATATGCTAAAAAACTTATATGCTGAATTAGATTTATGTGAAGACCTATTCGAACTAATAGATAAAGCAATAGTAGAAGAGCCACCAATTACAGTTACAGAAGGTGGAATAATAAAAAAAGGATACAATGAAGAAGTAGATGAGCTAAAAAAAGCAACAACAGAAGGTAAAAATTGGTTATTAGAATTAGAAGCAAAGGAAAAAGAACAAACTGGCATAAAGAACTTAAAAGTAGGTTTTAATAAGGTTTTTGGGTATTTTTTTGAAGTAACTAAATCATATTTAAATTTAGTACCAGATAGATTTATAAGAAAACAAACATTAACAAATGCAGAAAGATATATAACTGAAGAATTAAATGAAATTGAAAGCAAAATACTAGGATCAGAAGATAGAATAGTAACATTAGAATATAATTTATTTGTAGAAATAAGAAAAACTCTTGCAGCCAATATTGCAAGGTTACAAAAAACAGCCAATATAATTGCAATTTTAGATACATTAATTTCATTTGCAACTGTTGCGCAAGATTTGAACTATGTTAGACCAGTAGTTGATGATAGTGGTATTTTAGATATAAAAGGTGGACGTCATCCAGTAATAGAGAAAATGATAGATACTGGAAGTTTTGTAGATAATGACACATATTTGGATAAAGAAGATGACAGATTGGCAATAATTACAGGGCCTAATATGGCGGGAAAATCTACATATATGAGACAAGTTGCATTAATTACTCTAATGGCTCAAATTGGATGTTTTGTGCCAGCAACTTCGGCAAGAATTGGAGTTGTAGATAAGATTTTTACAAGAGTTGGAGCATCAGATGACTTAAGCATGGGACAAAGTACATTTATGGTAGAGATGATGGAGGTTGCCACAATACTTAGAGAAGCAACACCAAATAGTCTAGTAATATTAGATGAAATTGGAAGAGGAACATCAACATATGATGGATTATCAATTGCATGGGCAGTTGTAGAACATATGGCGAACAAAGAAAAATGCGGAGCAAAAACACTATTTGCAACACATTACCATGAACTTACAGAGTTGGAAAATAAAATAGAAGGTGTAAAAAATTATTCTATTGCAGTAAAAGAAAAGGGAGAAGATGTAATATTCTTAAGAAAAATAGTTCCAGGAGGAACAGACGAAAGTTATGGAATACATGTCGCAAAACTTGCAGGAGTTCCGCAAACTGTTGTAAAAAGGTCTAATGAAATATTAAAATCTTTAGAAAGAAAAAGCATGTTAGGAAACAAAAATGTAGAAAAAGAAAACAAGAAAGTAATGGCAGGACAATTGGATTTATATAACTACAAACTAGCAGAAATAGCACATGAACTAGACAAAGTGAACCTAAACGAACTAACACCAATAGATGCTTTAAATGTTTTGTCAAAAATGAAAGAAAAAATGCAGTAGAGTTTACAAAATGAGAAAAATATGCTAAAATAAATGTAACAACCCAGTAATGGGAATTCTATTTAGGAGGAATTTATCGTGGCAAAGCATGTCATGGAAACAAAATTTGTTGGAGAGGGTACTAAGGAACGGAATATCTGCAACAAATTTTGCCAGTATCAGGCAAAATGCATACATGCATCAGCAGATGGCGCATGCATGAAGGGAGAACGCGAAGCTCGTGCCTGCACAGGCCCGACACAACTGCTTCCTGGTTGCCATCGGCTTAAGTCGAGCCGATACTGAGAGTGGAAAGGCGCTAAGAACCAAATGTGGTTCTTAGTGCTTTCCATTAACTTTAGCAGTAAACCCCCAGCTATGCTGGGGGCGTCAGAAAACTTATAGT
>CAMEUC010000029.1 GCA_945937855.1 uncultured Clostridium sp.
TATAAATATTAATTTATCTAAAGAACAGCTAGGCTCTTTAAATAGCATAATTGATAATTTTAATATTGAAGATGCAAGAAAAGTTAAAGAAATAGAAGCTACTACAAAACACGATGTGAAAGCAGTTGAATACTATTTAAGAGATAAATTTGATAGTTTAAATTTATCAAAATATGAAAATTATATTCACTTTGGATGTACTTCTGAAGATATTAATAATATAGCTTATGGATTAATGATTAAACATGGTTTATATGACGTATTTGTTCCAACTGCTGAAGACTTAATTAATTCTGTATCTGAAAAAGCAAGAGAATATAGATCTATTCCGATGCTTGCACATACTCATGGTCAACCTGCCACACCAACAACAGTTGGGAAAGAATTAGCTGTTTTTGTTTATAGATGGCAAAGTATTTTAAATTTACTTAAAACTATAAAATTAAGAGGTAAATTTAGTGGAGCAGTTGGTAACTTTAATGCTCATGTTGTAGCTTTCCCAAATTTAGATTGGATTAAGATTGGAACAGAATTTGTAGAGAGTTTAGGTTTAGAATTTAACCCACTTACTACTCAAATAGAATCTCATGATATTATTTGTGTAATTTTTAATTATATAAAATCTTTTAATAACATAACAATGGATTTTAACTCAGATATGTGGATTTATATTAGTAATAATTATTTTAAACAAGCTGTTGTAAAAACAGAAGTTGGTTCTTCTGTAATGCCACATAAAGTTAACCCTATTAATCATGAAAATTCTATGGCAAATATTCGTATAGCAAATTCTATATTTACTGCTCTTACTGAGAATTTACCAGTCTCAAGAATGCAAAGAGATTTAAGCGACTCTTCTGCTTTAAGGAATATTGGCGTTGGGTTTGCACATACTTTAGTTTCTTTAAAACAAAGCATTATAGGGTTTAATAAATTAAGTCCAAATGAAAAAGTTTTAGCTAAAGCATTAAATAATAATGTAGCTGTTGTTTCTGAAGCTATACAAACTGTTCTTAGAAAAAATGGATTCACAAATGCCTATGAATTATTAAAAGAATTAACTAGAGGTAAAGAAACTACGTGTGAAGATATTCAAAACTTTATAAAAGGTTTAGACATTCCAAATGAAGATAAAGAAAATCTGCTAAATTTAACACCTTCTAATTACTTAGGTTTAGCAGATAAATTGGTGGATTTTATTTAATTTTGTATACTTAGGAGTGTATATGTAAAACATCCCTGTTCATATTGATAAAGGAAGGTTTAAAACCTTCCTTTTTATTACATATTTTTATATTGTCTATATTTTATGTATGATATAAATGCCACTAAAACTATTCCTGCAATTATTGCAAATGTGTAGTCTTCTAAACCAGTATAGTTAATATCTTTATTTGCTTGAGTGTTGTCTACTGGTTTATTAGTATTTTCTCCTGCTGTATTATCTGGCTTTTCAGTATCGTCTGGATTATCCTTTTCATCAGTTCCTGTTGCGTTAACTACTACTTTTACAGTTGCTACTTGATCTTCTACAGTTACTTTATCTTCACCAACTTTAAAGTTAATGCCTGATAATGTTACATTTAAACTCTCTCCTTCTTTAACTTCATCAAGAACTTTGAATTTTAAAGTTTGTAAATCTCCTTCTGTTATAGGAGATGCAGTGTTAGTTAGAATTGATACTACATATTCACCTTCACTGTTTTCAGCATTTAAATCTTTAAAGTTTTTTCCATTAGTTACACCTTCTAGTTCAAGCTTTGTTTTATCATATTCTAAAACTCCAGTTAAACCTTGAAAATCTTCTTCGCATTTCATTGATATTACTACTTCAAAAGTATCTCCTGCTTTTACCTCTGTAGCACTTGGGTCTAATGTTATATTGTTTTCTGCTGCATATACATTTAATGTGGCTAATAGCGCTAATACTATTGCTAGAATTGTTATTTTTAAATATTTTCTCATTGGTTTCCTCCATAATCTTATTAATATTTTTTATTATAGCTTATCTTTATATAAAAATCAATGTTTATTTTTTACATTTCTATAAATTTTTGGAGTATTTTTGTATTACTTCAATAAAAGGGTCGCCGAGGACAGCGACCCCAACATTTATTCTACAGATTTTGAATAATTAGAATTTAACATCTTTTATATTATAACTTTGTTATTTTATTTAATCTATATTGATTAATTTTTACAATATCCCAGAATCCAAATTCATTGTCTGTGTCATCAACATCTCCTGCAGTTACACACATATCATTTAAAGTTTTTATACCTAATCTATGTTCATTTATTTCTAACATATCCCAAAAATCTGCTGTTCCGTTTTTATCTACGTCCCCTCTTACTATTAGTGTAAATGTAGCTTCCTCTTCTTCGTATGTTAGTTTTATTGTCATTCCTGTTGCTACAAAACTACTATTTTCTACAAGGACGTTATTTTTATATACTTCTATTTTTGTTGCGTTTGTCTCTATTTTATTTTTAAAGTTATCTACTGTTGTTTTTGGTTGAATATATGTTATATAAGCTTTTAATGTATCTATTTTATATTCATTTGATGTAATTATGACTTTTGGTTCTTTTTCTCCACATTCTGTACATACACCATTTTCATAGTTATGACCTAATGCTGGCACTATTTCTTGTACTATTATTACTGCACCACATACCGAGCAGTGTTTTCCTTCTGTCAACCCTGTTT
The DNA here is from genome assembly GCA_945937855.1 of uncultured Clostridium sp. Classification (GTDB taxonomy): domain Bacteria; phylum Bacillota; class Clostridia; order TANB77; family CAG-508; genus UMGS1933. The sequence goes on from CAMEUC010000029.1 coordinate 2,711, forward strand.
CAGTACATGTTGGTGCTACTGCTTTGTCTGTTACCAATGTATGTTGTCCTGTTGCTGGAATTACTGTTTCTTCTGTTTTTGCATCACATCTTGTACAATGCTTTGATTTACTTCCTGCCTCTCCACATGTTGCTTCTTTATCTATCGTAAATTCTGTTGCATAATTATGTCCTAACGCTGGAATTTCTTGAACATCTATAATTTCTTCACAGTCTTGGCAATGTCTTGATTTAATTCCTATTTCTGTACATGTTGGCTCTACATCAACAGTAAATTCTTCACTATAGTTATGTACAAAAATATCATATGTTGCTGTTTTTCCATAGTATGTTATTGTTACTGCTTGTGTTCCAGCTTTATCTGCTGTTTTTGGTGCATAGTTTACATTATCTAATTCTGTTAATGTTCTCGTTTCCCCATCTTCATATGTTATAGTTAATATTAATCCTTTTACACTTATTTCGTCTCCAACTCCATATTCTGTTGTTCTTGGGTTAGTTCTTATTGCTATTTTGTTTATTTTTATTGGTGTAAAAGTTCTTTCTTCTGAATTATTTGCTATATAAGTTTTCATTACTTCTGAATCTTCATAATATTTAACTTCACATAGGTTTTCTGTTTCAATTTCTTGCCATCTTGTATCAGAGTTTATGCTAAAGTCTACTTTAAATGCTTCTTCTCCTACTTCTTCTATCCAATGTGTTACTGTAAATTCTTCTAATGATGGACAGTTGAAAAATTCTCTATATCCTATACTTACTATATCTTCTAGTGTTTCTATATTCTTTAATCTATAACAATCTCTAAATGTTTCACCTTTTAGTGCTATTACTTGTTCTGGAATTGTGATTGATGTTATGTTTTCACAATGGCAGAATGCTCTTCCTCCTATAAAGTCTACTCTAGATGGTATTTCTATTTCTGGTAATGTTATACATCCAAAGAATGCTCCATATTCTATTCTTTCCAAAGTACTTGGTAATGTTACGCTTTGTAGTTTATTATGGTAGTAGAATAAGAATTCACCTATACTTGTTATTTCTTCAGAAACTTCTACTTCTTTTATGTATGTTCTTATTACATTCCATGGTGTTTTTTCTCTTTCATAATTATATATTTTTCCTGTTCCTGCAATTGTTAATTTTTCTGCTGGATCTAGTGTTGCTATTACACTTTCATCTTGATTTTCTGATATATCCCATCTTAGTTCTGTCATCACCATTTCTGTTGATGCTTTTTGTTCTACATATTCCTTCATAACACTACAATTTGAATAATACCATACTTTAGTTTCTGTAATTAGTTCTGTAGTTTCTAATAATTTATCTATTGAAATAGAACCATCTTGTAATAATTCGTCTACGTTTACTCCATTTTGTGCTAATACTAATTTTATATAACTTTCATATTCTTCTGTGTTACTATTTCTTGAGAAATCTATTGTAAATACATTATTATATCCTTTAATATTCCCACTTGTTTTTTCATCTTCTGTTAACATATCTTCTGTTCCAAGTCCTGTTTCTGTTTTTAAGTCTCCTTTTGTTCCCATTGCCACTACTGTACTTGGAATAATTAGATTTTTTAATGATATACAATTTAAGAAACTCTCATATCCTATTACTTTTAATCCTTCTGGTAGTTTTACATTTTTTAATAAATAGCAATCTCGAAAAGCTTCGTGTCCTATTCTTGCTAAGCTAGTTGCATTTGATAAATCCATTGTTGTTAAACTATGGCAATGGCAGAATGCTCTTGCTCCAATTGCTGTAATATTGTTTAAAGCTGTGATACTTGTTAATTGCTTACAACCAAAAAATGCTCCTCCTCCTATATATTCTATTAGATCTGGATTTTCTACTGTAACTTTTTCTAAGTTAGTTGCATAATAGAATAAATACATTCCTATATTTTTTATTTGACCTTTTATATGAACTTCTTTTATTGAACTTCTAACACTTCCGAAAGGCGATGGTTCTCTATCTCCTGAATCTGCTGCTAAACCTTTATAATCTTTTATGTATCCAGTTCCTTCTATTGTTACAATTCCATTCTCATCTATTGTTGCAGTTACACTACTGCTTCCATCATCTCTAGATAAATCCCATGTTTTATCTGTTGCATCTATTTTAGCTATACAAGTACTTCTATCACATATTAAATCATTGTCATTATCAATATGTCCTCCTAATGAACTTCCACTTGTTGTTCCACATCTAGTACATGTTTTTGGGTCTGTACATGTCGCATTTTTCCAAGTGTGTCCTAATGCACTTCCAATTGTTGCTCCACATTTAGTACACGTTTTTGGAGTTGTACATGTTGCTTCTATCCATGAATGGGAACAAGTTGTTGAGCTAGAATCAGAGCCTGAATTTTTATTATATCCCCATCGTGTACATACTCCCATATTGTTATATGAATGATTTGATTCATCTACAGGTATAGTTGCACTTTTAGTTGCCACACAGTTTTGACATTTATATACAATCTCTCCTTGCTTTGTACAAGTTGCTACAGTTGTACTTTTAACTTGCCAATTGTGTCCCGTTGCAGTTCCAGGCTCTTTTTCTGTTTTTGTTTCTCCGCAAATTGTACACTCATATTTGTGCACTTCATCCAATGTGCATCTTGCAGGAGTAGTAGAAATTAGTTTCCAACTATGTGCTTCTGGGTTTACCGGCAAAACCACTTTAAAGCTGTGGTTACAAGTAAGGCATCTATACCAGCTTGCTCCAGTTTCTTTACAAGTAGCATCATAGGTATTAATTAAAGTGCATTTCGTCAGTTTTTGGCAATTTTCACACCTTAAGAAGATGTCAACTGCAAATACCTTGTTATTCCCAATTGCCAAGTTCAAAATTGTTATTATAAAAACAAATAATACAATAAATAAAGATTTCTTTTTCATTTTTTCTTCCTTTCTTAATCAAGCTTTTCCTTGAAATTCTCAAAAACAACTTTTAGAAGTTCTAATTGTTTTTATCTTTATTTTAATCAGTTACTATAGTGTAACCGTTCTTTGTATTATATGTTAGAATTATTTTTGTTTCTTGTCAATATACTTTTTCTTTGGCAATTTTCTACATTTTATTTCCTTTTTACGGAAATTACAGGTTTAGATATATTTTTTAAATTATGACATTTGTATGACATTTTTTATTAGTAAATTATTCCTCCGTTTTTCTTATATTCTTCAAAGACTTTTATACATTCTTCTCTATCCATTTGTTTTAAATTCAATAATGTTTTGTTTTTTCCTTTTATAAAATTATATATTGCTTCATCTCTAAAACCAATTTCTGCTGCATCCTCTTTGGTACAACCATAATATACTTCTTTTATGTTTGCCCATATTATTGCAGATAAACACATTGGGCAAGGTTCACAAGAGGTATATAATATATAATCTGATAAATTATATGTGTTTAAAGCCTCGCATGCTCTTCTTATTGCTGTTATTTCTGCATGTGCTGTTGGGTCTTTTGATGATAAAACTTGGTTGTTTCCTGTTGCTATAATTTTTCCTTGTTTGTCTACAATTACAGCTCCAAATGGGCCTCCTTCTTTTTCTTTTATTCCTTTATCTGCTACCTCTTTTGCTCTTTTCATATATTTATTCATATTATTTTTCCTCCCCCTAAAACTATATCACCTATATAAAATACTATTGATTGCCCCGGTGTTATGGCTCTTTGTGGTTCGTCGAATATTATCTTTAATGTTCCATTTTCTATTGGATATATTGTTGCTTTTGCTTCTTTTGCTGCATATCTTATTTTCGCCATTACTTGCATTGGCTTGGTTAGTTCGTCTACTAATATTAAATTTATTTCATTTGCTACTGTTTCTTTTGAGAATATTTCTTTTTCTTCTCCTACTATTAGTTCGTTTTTTTCTATATTAAAGCCTTTAACAAATAGTGGAACAGGATTTGCTATTCCAAGACCTTTTCTTTGACCTATCGTATATTTATAAAGTCCTGAGTGCTTTCCTAAAACTTTCCCACTTTCAGTTACAATATTTCCTGGTTTTTCTTTTAAATTAGAATTTTTTTCTAAAAATTTTTTATAATCTCCATCCGGTATGAAGCATATGTCTTCACTATCTGGTTTTTTTGCTACTAGTAAATTATGTTCTTCGGCAATTTTTCTTATCTCGTCTTTACTTTTAAAATCACCTAATGGGAATAAAATTTTCCCAGCTAGTTCTTTTGGTAGATTATATAAAACATAACTTTGGTCTTTATTTCCTGCATTTGATTTTTTAAGTACATACCTTTTATATTCTGGGCTGTATTCCGTTTTTGCATAATGACCTGTTGCTATGTAGTCACAATTTAGTTTTTTTGCCATTTCATACATCGCACCAAATTTTAAATATTTGTTGCATTCAATGCATGGGTTAGGAGTTCTGCATTTCTTATATTCAGATATAAAATCTTGTATTACACATTTATTAAATTCTTCTTGGAAATTTAATACATAGTGTGGAATATCTAAGGCATCACATACTCTTTTTGCATCCATTGTAGAATTCATGTTACAACATCCGCCTTCGATATATTCATCATCGCTTTCCCATAGTTTCATTGTTGCACCAATTACTTCATATCCTGCTTCTTTTAATAAAATAGCGGCGACACTACTATCTACGCCTCCGCTCATACCTAATAAAACTCGTTTCATATATTTTTCCTTCAATTTCATAAATATTTTTTTAGGAACGACGAGTGTGTCGTTCCCTACAGTTCATTATTCTGGTTGTATATCATGGCAGTGTACACATCCGCCATTATTTTTTAAACCACAGATTTCTATTATCTCTTCCTCTGTTTTTTCTCCTTGTTTTCTATAATAATCTGCTATTGCATTTCTTATTGCTTCTTCTGCTAATACTGAACAATGTAATTTAACTGGTGGTAGTCCTCCAAGTTCTTTTACAACATCTTTATTACTTAGTTTTAAGGCTTCTTCTACTGTTTTTCCTTTTATCATTTCTGTAGATATACTACTTGTTGCTATTGCTGCCCCACATCCAAAAGTTTTAAATTTTACATCTACAATTATATTGTTTTCTATTTTTAAGTACATTTTCATTATATCTCCGCAAACTGGATTCCCTACTTCTCCTACTCCTGATGCATCTTCTATTGCTCCAACATTTCTTGGATTACTATAATGTTCTATTACTTTATCATTATACATTTCCATTATTTATTTCCTCCTTCTATAAACTCCTCCCATAACGGTGACATGTTTCTTAATCTTGTTACTATTTCCTCTAGATTATCTAATAAGTAATCTACCTCCTCTTTAGTATTATATTTTCCTATTGTTATTCTTAAAGAACCGTGTGCAATTTCATGTGGCAAACCTATTGCTAAAAGTACGTGTGATGGATCAAGCGAACCTGATGTACAAGCACTACCACTTGATGCACATATTCCTTTTAAGTCTAAGTTTAAAAGTAGTCCCTCGCCTTCTATAAATCTAAAAGATATATTACTATTTCCTGGTAATCTATTTTCCATATCTCCATTTATTTTAATATATGGTATTCTCTTTTTTACCTCTTCAACATAATAGTCTCTTAATTTTTTTATTTTTTTATTGTGTTCCTCTAAACTACTATATGCGACTTCTATTGCTTTTCCAAGTCCTACTATGCCTGGAACATTTTCTGTTCCTGCTCTTTTATTTTTTTCTTGATGCCCACCATTTACAAATTTTTGGAATCTAACACCTTTTTTCACATATAAGGCGCCTATTCCCTTTGGTCCGTAGAATTTATGTCCTGATAAAGATAAACTATCTATATTCATTTCTTTTACATCTATTCTTACACTTCCTACAGCCTGTACTGCATCAGTATGGAAAATTATATTATTTTCTTTTGCTATTTGTCCTATTTCTTTTATTGGTTCTATTGTACCAATTTCGTTATTTGCAAACATTATTGTAATTAATGTTGTTGTTTCTTTTATTGAATTTTTTAATTCTTCTAAATTAATAATTCCTTTTTCATCTACGCCAATGTATGAAACCTCAAATCCTTCTTTTTCTAGTTGTTTACATGTTTCTAATACTGCTGGATGTTCTATTTTAGATGTTATAATATGGTTTCCTTTTTGTTTATATGCATATGCTATACCTCTTATTGCAGTATTATCGCTTTCACTTCCTCCTGCTGTAAAATATATTTCATTTGGTTCGGCGTTTATTGCTTTTGCTACCTTTTCTCTAGCTTCTTCAACTGCTTTCCTGTTTTCTCTTCCTATTTTATATATTGAAGATGGATTTCCATAACTTTGGCTAAAGTATGGTAGCATTTCTTTTAATACTTCATCATCTGTTTTAGTTGTTGCCGCATTATCAAAATAATTATCCATTTATATTCTTCCTTTCTCTTCTTAAACATTTTAAACATTTTTCATTGTTTATATTGTACCCACACTCTAAACTAGGTAGTCCTAATGTTTCATTTGTATATTTCGCTAATTTATTTATAGTTTCATCTTTTAGTGTCGCTTTTATTTGATTTGCCTCTTTTTCTGCTTCTTGTTCGTTCATTTTTAATATTTCTGTTAAAAACAAATAAACAATATCATAAGCCTCTAAAACTTTTCTTGCCTCTTTTTCCCCATCTTTTGTTAGGGTTATACTTCCATATACCTCATAGTTAATTAGCTTTTCCTCTTTTAATGTTTTTATTGCATAATTAACAGTGGGTTTTGTTTTGTGTAGCTTATTCGCAATATCTGTAACTCGCACTTCTTTTTTTAGTGTTTCTAATAAATAAATTGTTTTTAAATATTCTTTTTGCACATTTGTTAATTTCATAAATCCTCCGTAGTTTTGTTAGAGTACTCTAACATTATACTCCTTTTATAGAAAATGTCAAGTAAAATTCGAGATTTTAATACAGAACTTTGAATCAAATTGTAATTTGTAAGAACATTTTATTTTAATAATTGCTCTGCTAAATCATTATATACGTCAAATAAAAATTCTAAGTCTTCTATTTTGCTTACTTCTCCATTAGACCATTGTTTTATAAAGTACTCCTTGCATATGTTTACATCTTTATCTATTATTTCTTTATCTATTTCAATGTCTCCGTTTTCATTTGTTTCATATTTTAAAGTTAGTCCATTTTCGTTTTCTATATATTCTAAAAATATTAGGTCTAAATTTTTTTCTGATAATGTTTCTGTGTAAATAAGCATATATACATATTGATTATTTGGAGTTTTAGAGTAATACCCTTGTGTCATTGATGCATAATATCTTCTATCTAACCTTAATTCCGCTTCCCCTTTATCATCTATTCTACTTCTAAAATAGTAATATTTATTTTCTGTCTCTCCTAGTTCATAGTCATATACCATAAAGTATTTTTTATGTGTAAATGTTGCATTATAGTTAACATTTTCTAAATCTCCGTTTTCTATTTTAAAGTCATCTACTACTAGTTTTAAATTTAAAGTTACATATTTATCTGAGTCCGTATATTCATAAATTTCTTCTGTTGGATATAGTCTTATTGTATAATAAATTGGTTTTTCTGAAAATTTTGTTAGTTCTGCAGTGTCTTCTTTTACCTTTATTTGTATTTTTAGGCTCATTATTGCAATAATAATTGCAGATATTTCAAGTGTCCAGCTTAATATGCTTATTATCATTTTTTTACTAATTTTTACTTTTTTTATTTTTTCTATTATATTTTCATTACATTATTTTTTGTTTTATTTTTTACTTTCATTATTAATCCTCCTCATACATCATTATTACTTGTCCATTTTTACATACTTTTACTAAACCATTGTATATTATTATTTTTTGTATAGTTTCTATATAATTATCAAGCACTTTTCTTCGCATATTAAGTTCTTTTGCAATATTTTTAAATATATACTCTTTTTTCGTATTCTTATATATTTCTTCTTTTATTTTACTTATTATTTCTCTATGTATATCTTCTATTTCTATGTTCTCTAAATTTATTTCATTTTGAACTATTTCGAAAGGATTATACGTATTATCCATAAGTTGCATTTTTTCTTTACTGTTATACTCATTTTCTAGTATTTCTTCATAACTTTTTTCTTTGAATTTATCTATTAGAAATTTAAGCACTTGGAATCTCGCATTATATTTTAATTTGTTTAGCATACACTGGTTGTTGTATTCAAATTTTTTTTGAGTTAATCCGTTTTTCAAAATTGCTATAAATGCTTCAAATTCTAAGTCTTCCATTAACCAATTACAGTTATAGATTTTATTAATATCTTTTGCTACATACCTACAAGTTTTTTGTATGCTGTGATAATTTTCAATTAGGAATTTATCATCTATATTCCTATTTTCACCTATCCATAGACCTTTTTCACTATTTTCAAGTATTTCTATATTTTCTTGATAATTCTTTTTTCTTGGGTATATGTATTTAATAAACCATGAAAATTTTACATTGTATTTTTTACATATCTCTTCTATTTCTTTTTTTGTATAATATTGTTCTTTATATTCTTCTAAATATTTTAAGTCTATTTTTATCATTTTTGTTGCATGTT
>CAMEUC010000030.1 GCA_945937855.1 uncultured Clostridium sp.
CATCTCTTGAAGATATATCACCATTATATCCATTTTTTAAGTTAACACCAACTTCTATTGGTGTCAAAAATATATTTCCCTTGTTTGAAAGATAATAGCCATCTTGCGTCGTTACAATTCATTCAAAATTTAATCAATGTGCAAAAGCACACCTCATAAATTTTGAATTCATGTGCCTAGCAATATAACTATTCTATTTCAAACAGAAGAGGAAGCAATCGCCTAAAATAAATACATATACTGCATATAATATAAGTTGTTCTGCATATAAAATTATAAAAAATATGCAGAATACAATTGACTTTCTGCACATAAAATGATAAAATATATGCAGAAAGGGAGGAAAAATATGAGAAAATTTGATTATTCTTTTCTTGATAATGGTTTGTTACCAGCAAATTTAATAAATTTAACAGGAGTAATATATTCACTAAAAACAGGTGCAGAAATAAGAAAAGACGAATATGAAAAAATATTTACAGAATTAGAAAAAATTGCAAAAGTTCAATCAGTTAAGAGTTCAAATGCTATAGAAGGCATAGTAACAAGTGATGAGCGTATAAAGGAAATTGTGAATCACAGTAGTAAACCTTTAAATCACAATGAGTCAGAAATAGCAGGTTATAGAGATGCTTTAAATCAAATTCATTTAAATTTTGAAGATATAGAATTTAGTGAAAATACAATTCTAAGATTACATGAAATAATGATGTCATATAGTGGTTACGAGTATGCTGGAAAATATAAAATTGATGATAATCTAATTATAGAGGAAGATAAAGAGGGAAATAGAAAAATAAGATATAAACCAGTTTCAGCTAAAGAAACACCAAAGGCAATGGAACAACTTGTACTTGCATATATGGATGCTAGTAATAATTCTAATATTAATCAGTTATTATTAATTCCATGCGTAATTCTTGACTTTTTATGCATACATCCTTTTAAAGATGGAAATGGTAGAATTTCACGATTGTTGTCACTACTATTATTATACAAAAACGGATTTGATGCAGGAAAGTATGTTTCTTTTGAAGAACAAATAAACAATAATAAAGGATATTATTATGAAACCCTAAGAGAGTCATCTATTGGATGGGATACTAACGAAAACACATATGTGCCATTTATACAAAGTTTTCTATCAACATTATATATGTGCTATAAAGAGCTTGATAAAAGATTTAATGTTGTAAATAGTAAAAAGATAACTAAAAAAGCTAGAATAGAAGCTACAGTATTAAATAGTTTAACAGCAATTTCTAAAGCAGAAATATGTAATGTTCTTCCAGATGTAAGTCCATCAACAGTAGAATCAGTATTAGGAACAATGGTTAGAGAAGGAAGAATACAAATAATTGGAAAAGGTAAAAACACAAGATATATGGCAAATAATTAATATAAATTATTCTTACTACGCGTATATGTCATGATGTATACGTATGGCGAGAACAAAATGTGAGTTTATAAATTGACAAATGTAAAACATAAGAGTATAATATTACCATAAAATGGGGAAATTTTATGATATTAATTAAAAATACGATTAGTGAAATAAATAATAGACATCATGTATGGATGAATATCACCCATACATATTAGTCGTGTTTTAAAATAATAAAAGACTAAAACATGTATGAGTGTATAATTCATACATGCTTTTTTCATAGTTAAGGGGGTTATTATGAAAAAATATAAAATATTAAAAGATTTAGTTGGTTTTAATACTATAAAGGATGCAGAAAATAAGGAAATCATTAATTATATAGAAAAATATTTGAAAAATTTAGGCTTTAAAACAGAGTATAAAGGAAAGTATTTAATAATGTCAATAGGAAATAATTATAAAATAGGATTTCTAGGTCATACAGATACTGTAGAATATATTGATGGATGGAATACTAATCCGTTTGAACTAACAAAAATAGATAATAGATTATATGGATTAGGTTCTTGCGATATGAAAGGTGGAATTGCAGCACTATTAGATGCAGTTTCAAAAATAGATTTTACAAAATTAAAATATGGTATGAAGTTATATTTTACATATGATGAAGAAATTGGATTCAGTGGAATTTATGATATTGTGAAAACAAATGAAAAATTTCCCGATGTAATGATCTTTGGTGAGCCTACTAATAATGAGATGCTAGTGGGGAGCAAAGGATTATTGGAATATGAGTTAAGTTTCAAGGGAATTAAGGCACATTCTAGTAACCCTGCAAAAGGTAAAAGTGCTAATATGAATGCAGTAAAATTATTATTCGAATTAGAAGAATTTTATAATGAAAAGATAAAAAAATATGAACAAAGTAGCTATGAAGTGCCATATACAACAATGAATGTAGGAACTATAAATGGAGGTAGTGCAAAAAATTCTGTTTCAGCGAATTGTGAAGTTACTATAGATTTTAGAATATCAAATAAAGAACATATAAAAGTTATTAAAGAAAAAATAGAATATTTAGCACAAAAATATGAATGTAAAGTAAATCTTATAGAAGAAATAGAACCATTTATAGACAATTGTGAATTTATAAGAGAAATAAAAACAGCTAATTTTATGACAGAAGCAAGTTTTGTTCAGAAATCTAGTAGAATTATATTAGGTGTAGGACCTGTAACTGCCCACGAAGTTAATGAATATATAACGGAAGAAAGCTATAATAAACTAGTTGAACAATATAAAGATTTAATAATTAAGGTTTGTAAATAACTTTATGATATGTTAATATAATAATGGATAATAGGAGGAATAAAAAAATGAAATTTAGATTACCAGAATTAAAAGATAAAGAAATAATAAAATTATATATAGAGGAACATTATTCGCATAATGAAAAAAGTCTAAGTGCTAGTAACAAATTAACTTCTATGAATTTTGAAGATTGGGTAAATAAGATTCATAATAATGCCTGTGTTCCAGATAAAGAGTGGGGAAAATCATTAACTTATTTGGCTTTCGATGATACCGACAATTTAATTGGATTATTAAGTGTAAGATATGATTTACCAAAAGAAAAAATAATGGAATTTGGACATATAGGTTATGGGGTAAGACCCAGTGAAAGAAGAAAAGGTTATGCAACGCAAATGCTTAAATATGCATTAAAAGAATGTGAAAAATATGGGCTTAATAAAGTAATTGTGGGATGTTATAAAGAAAATAAAGGATCTGCTAAAACAATAATTAAGAATAATGGAAAGCTAATAAAGGAAAAAAATATTTTACTGAATATAAATGATTGTTGGAAAATAAATTTAGTAGACCAACTCTATGAAATAAAAATTTGACATCTATAATTTTCTGTGATATATTATGGTCAGTTACAATAAAAATGCTTTTCTTGTATAGATAATTATGCCTAAAAAGTGTTAGCAAAAAGTTGCAGGATTTATATTTTGCAAATCTATCGTTGCGTAAAAAAAGTTTTAGCAAAAAATTTCACTAAAGTCTTAAATGTATTGCAAAATGTAGGTTTTGCAAATATATCATCATATGTAAAAGGTGTTAGTAAAAAGTTAACCAAGATTTAGTAAAATGTTGCAAAATACATATTTTGACAATATAGTTTTATACTCAAAAAGTGTTTAACAAAAAATCAACCTAATTAAATAAGTTTATTAAAGAATATGATAAAAAAGTCATATTCTTTTTTAGTTGTAAAAAATCTGTTATTGAGCAGATAAAATAAAGGAGGGGATAAATTTGAGCAAATAAGTTACTCTAGATAAAAAATAAAATGGCACAAAATCGAACGTCAGGCGTACACACCTCGCTTATAAACAAAAAAGTTCATTACCTATTAACACAAATGTTAAAGAGATAATATATAATAATAAAATAAATTATAATAATTGGAGATACAAAAGTGATAGAGATTATAGTAATTTTGATTTTAGTAAATTCTATGCAAATAATTTTTGAAGAGTTACAATAATGTTTGGAAATGTATGGTAAAACGTATTTTTTTATGTTATAATTGTAAAAGGTTAAAAAATAATAAAGGAGAAATTTTATAATGAATAAAAGAAAAGATTTAGAAAGTAGGTTAAAGATAAGAAGTTATGCCTGCAAAACTATTACAACGAGATAGAACGCCATAGGTTGTAATAGTTAAATGGCAATTATATCTCGTTATTTATAAAAAATTAAATAATAAGGAGATATAAAAAATGATAGAAATAGAATTAAATAATATTAAGAAAAATTATGGTTTAAAAAATATTTTAGATGGATTTAATTTAGAACTAAAAACAGGAGAAAGAGTAGCTTTAATTGGACAAAATGGAAGCGGAAAATCTACAATCTTAAAAATAATTGCAAAACAAGAAAGTATAAATAGTGGAACTATTAATATTAGAAGTGGAGCAAAAATAGGAATATTAAATCAAATCTATGAAAATGAGAAAGAAGATATTTCAGTAGAAGATTTCTTATATAAAAGTTTTGAAGAAATTCTAAAAGTTGAGAGAAAACTTAACAAATTAGAAAACCAGATGTCAATGGAAGTTAATGCAGATAAGTTGGAAAAATTAATTGATGAATATGGGAGGATTCAAGAAAGATTCTCATTAATAGGTGGATATGAAACTCAGGAAAAGTTTAATAAAATATGTTCTAGGTTTTATATTAACAAAGACCTTTTAAAACAAAACTATAATATCTTAAGTGGAGGAGAAAAAACAAGAGTAAATCTTGCAAAATTACTATTAACCCAGCCAGATATATTGTTGCTAGATGAACCAACGAATCATTTAGACATTCATTCTTTAGAATTTTTAGAAGAATTAATTCTGAAGTATAAAGGAACAGTTTTAATAGTTTCGCATGATAGATATTTTTTAGACAAAGTAATTAACAAAACAGTATTATTAGAAAATGGCAAAGAAAATATATATTATGGAAACTATTCATATTTTCTAAAAGAAGATGAAAGAAGAACTTTAGCTCAATTTGAAAGGTATAAAAATCAGCAAAAACAAATTGAAAAGATGAAAGAATCTATAACAACATTAAGAAAATTTGGGGATTTAGCAGGAAATGAAATGTTTTTTAAGAGAGCAAAAAACATAGAGAAACGATTAGAAAAAATGGAAATTATAGATAGAGTTGATTTAAATAAGAAAGCATTAGAGTTAAAGTTCAATATAAAAAATAGGTCTGGTAATGACGTACTAAAAATCGAAAACTTAGAAAAGAGATTTGAGCAAAAAATAATCTTTAAAGATGCAAATTTGAATTTAAATTATGGAGAAAAGGTTGCATTAATTGGAGAAAACGGAAGTGGAAAATCTACATTAATAAAAATAATTTTAGGTCAAGACATTAATTTTGATGGAAAGCTCAAATTAGGGACTTCAATAAAATTCGGATATATTTCTCAAAACATAATTTTTGAAGATAATGAAAAGACAGTTTTAGATTATTTTTTAGAAGGAAATAGCTTTTCAGAAACAGAAGCAAGAAACAAGCTTGCAAGATATGGATTTAGACAGGAAAATGTATTAAAAAAAATAGGAAAATTATCAGGTGGAGAAAAAGTTAGAATAATACTTATGAAACTAATTCAAAAAGATATTAATTTTTTAATATTAGATGAGCCCACAAATCATATTGATATAGATACAAGAGAAATATTAGAAGAAGCACTAAAAGAATATAAAGGTACAGTGTTATTTGTTTCACACGATAGATTTTTTATAAATGCTATTGCTGATAGAGTATTGAATATAGAAAATCACAAAATAAAATCATATTATGGGAATTACGATGATTTTACAAACTAGGTAAAACAATAGAGTAACTAATAATAATTTTTAATAAAGACTTGCAAGGAATTTGAAACAGAGTTAACATCACACACAATTGGAGGCGATGTATACAATCAAATGTTTAAAGAGATATTATGGAATGCAAGAAAGAAAGCAAATTATTATATTAAAAGAGATGATGAATCAGCAAAAGATATTGATTTATTTAATTTCTATGATATAGCTGGAGCTATTGGAGATTTAAAATATAGAAACGAATAAATTTGAAAATTTTTGTGTTATATGCTATAGTGGTATTGTAAAATATAAAAAACAAAAGAGATAAAAAATAGGAGCTATATATGAGCATAAAAGAATGGATTATAAAAAAATTAGAAAAAGATGTGGAAGCAACAGCAGGGCATATTAATTTAGAAGAATTAAACGAAGAAGAAAGAAATAAATGCTTTATTCAGTTTGGTGAGGGTGATGAAAATTTAACGTCATTTTTAAAAACAGCATATAATCACGGAGCACCAAGTATATTTTGTTGTTCAGGACATGGAAGTAAGAGTGCGTATGTTATGTTGAAAGTTACAGATGATAATATAGAATTACTGAGGAAATTAGGTAGAGTTTTATCAAAAAGTGGAGTTTCTACAAATTTTGAAAATAATCATTTAAGAGGATTAATAGTTAGTTATCGTTCAATGAAAAGTGTTTCTAGTAATTGGCTAAACCTCGCAGATAGAGTTATGAATACACCTGAATTATTTGATGATAGTAATCCAGAAATTTATTATCACGAAGAAATAATTGATTCTTATAAACCTTTTGGTTTTGATTTTAAGAAAAAATTATTAAGTTACCTAAGAGGGACTAGAAAAGAATTGCCTAGTCGGTAATCAAGTAGAGATTAAGAATAAGCAAAGTGCATCGTGGGAATTACGTGAGGAAGAAAAGAAAAAAATAAATCAAAGGGAAATACCACAAACAAAAAATGATACATATCGAGACAAAATAGATCTACTTACAAGAGAATATTCAAAACAATTAGAGGGTTATAGTAAAGCAAGTATTGATAAAGCATTAGAATTTTTTCAAAAAAGAAGGAAAAATCACGGAAGTGATAATGATGATATAGAAATTAGTGACGAAGTAAAAGAAATTTTTGGTTTAATGAAAGAATATGGCAAAGCAATAAAGAAAATATTTGTAGAGAATAATATAGAAATTACACATATAACTTCAGTTTCTCCAGAAAAACTAGAAGGAGGAATAATTAGAAAATCAATAGATAGACCTAATAATTATGAAACGGAAAGAGTAGATGGAGTATTTGCATCGTCTAGTCCAATTGATGGTAATAATCCATACATTGCACGAAACAAATCAGGAATGATAAGACTAGGAGAAAAAACTTATATTTATGGTGGCGACAATATTGAAGTAGTATCAGATGAAGAGGGTAAGAAACATGCAATGTTAAGGAAACCTAATTTTATTTATTACATTAATCCTGAAAATTTTATGCCGGTATGTAATTTAACAACAAGTCCATATACTCATAAACCAACTTTTGAATTTTCAGAAGAATGGATTTCAAGTACAGAAATTGATATATCTAAGCCAAATCAAGTTAGAAAAGTTGAAGAAATAAGAGATGTAACGAGATTATTAGAACATTTTACCATTTTATGTGATGTAAATAGTCAAGGAATAGGTGTAAAAGCTATACAAACAAGAAATAAACAAAAAGCATTAGAAAGAATTAGAGAAAAGATTGAAGATGGTAGTATAAGAAATATAAACCAAGAAACAGGAATAAATGTTATACAAATATCAGGACAAGATAGATAAATTTATAATTTGTTATTATTTTAAGAATATAGCAAAAAATGCTATGCTCTTTTTGTTAACTTTAGCAGTAAACCCCCAGCATAGCTGGGGGTTTACTGCTAAAGTTAATTAAGAAGGGCAAGTTTAGAACTTGCCCTTACTTTATGTAAAAACAAATCCTAAATTTACCCCAAAATTTAGATAAACAAAATTATTTATTCATCATAAAAATAGTTAAAATAAAACTATTTTCCTATCATGCTGTTTTCAGCTTGTTGGATTAATTTCTTAACCATGTTACCACCTATTTTACCAGCATCTCTTGAAGATATATCACCATTATATCCATTTTTTAAGTTAACACCAACTTCACTAGCTACTTCATATTTGAATTTTTCTAATGAATCTTTAGCTTCTGGTACTAATGTTTTGTTAGAATTTGTATTTGCCATTATTTTCACCTCCTAGGATAGATAAATTAGAATAAAAAAGCATAATAAAGCTTTTCAATATTAGAATGTTCAAAACAGAAAAAAATAAACTAGAAATTTTTGTAAAAAATATTACAAAAATATTACAAAATTATTAAAAAAATATTACAACACTTAAATTTGTTGTTTTTTATTGCTTTTTGTTGTAAAATAAAATTATTAAATTATAGAAAAATGGGGGAATAGTTATGCCATCAAATCCAATACAAAGAAAAACAAGAAATTCATTCCTTTTAGGAATGTTAATAATGCTAGTAATAGCAATAGCTGTAATTGCTGTTTTATATTTTACAGTACTTTCAGATGTTATGGGAGATGTAATAGGTAAAGAAACAGGAGAAATTACAATTGCGTATAGATTAACTTCTGAAATTAAATCAGGAGAAGAAATTAAAAATAACAAAGTAGAACAGGTAAAATTACGTACAAGTGAATTACCACAGGACTATATTCCTGTTAGTGTAGATGTAAGTTCTTATAAGAGTAAAGTTACATTGAAAGCAGGTACAATATTAAGTGGAAGTTTATTATACCAAGACGAAATGGTTGCAAACTCTACAAGGTTAATGGAATATAATATGCTAACATTACCATCAACTCTAAGAGTTGGAGACTATATTGATGTTAGATTTACAATGCCAAGTGGACAAGATTATATTGTACTTTCAAAAAAACAAGTAATGAATATACAAAATACTACAATTACATTATACTTGACAGAAGATGAAATTTTAATGATGAGCTCTGCAATAATTGAATCATATGTTATGAAAGCATCAAATCTTCAGGCTGTACAATATGTAGAAGCGGGAATGCAAGAGGCCTCAACACCAACATATTCTGTAAATGCAGAAGTATATCAACTAATCATGAGTAATTCACAAAAAGGAATTAATATAGAGGATTATGCTAAAATAAATGCTAGTTATAATTCGGATTTAAGAAAAACTATAGAACAAGAATTAGGACAATATGCTGGAACCGAGTTGACTAACATACAAGAAGGAATTGAAGAACAAAAAAATACATCAATGGAATTATATTTGTCAGGACTTGCAGGATATTAAGGGAGGAAATAAATTGAAAAAAATAGGATTTATAGGAGCTTATGATAAAACTGATTTAATTTTATATGTAGCAAAAGTACTTACAGAAATGAAAAATAAAGTTCTAGTTATAGATACTACTATAACACAAAAAGCTAGATATATAGTTCCATGTATTGCTCCTAGTAAATGCTATGTAACAGAATATGAAAATTTTGAGGTCGCAGTTGGATTTGGTGATTTAGAAGGGATAAAAAAATATTTAAGTGTTGATGAATTACCATATGATATTATTTTAATAGATATAGATGACAATACTTATTTCAAAAAATTTAATATGATGGTTGCAAATAAAAATTATTTTGTTACAGGTTTTGATAGTTATTCTTTGAAAAAGGGACTTGAAATAATAGGAAAAATGGAAGATAAGTTGCTTATGACTAAAATTCTATTTTCGCAAGAAATGCTTGAAGAAGAAGATGACTATTTAAATTTTCTATCTTTTTACTATGCAGTAAGATGGGACAACAAAAAAATATACTTCCCATATGAAATTGGGGATAATTCAGCAATAATTGAAAATCAAAGAATAGCTAGAATTAGATTTAAAAATTTGAGCGATACATATAAAGAAGGTCTATATAGTATATCTGAGGACATTTTACCAGAATCTAAAAAAAACGATATTAGAAAAATAATATTCAAAAGAGGAGAATAATAATGGCAATAATAACATTTTGGAATGATGGCAAAGCAGAGACCAGTCAAAGTATGACATTAGCTGCAGTAGCTACAACTTTAGCCATAAATTATAATTATAAAATTTTAATGGTAAACACTAAACATAATGATAAATCACTAGAACGAGCTTTTGAACCTAAAAATAATATAAATAATTTTTTTACAAAGGGTAAGTTAGACTTAGATACTGGATTAAGTGGTGTAGCAAAAGCAATTATGAGTAATAAGACCTCTCCGGAAATTATTACTAATTATACAAAAATTATATTAAAAAATTTAGAACTACTAACAGATAAAAATGTAACAGAGGAGGATTTTGTTAGATATATAAAATATATAAAGGAAATAATTAAATTAGCAAATAGATATTATGACATAGTATTAGTAGATTTAGAAGGAAGTATAGAAAATCAAGATATAAAACAAATATTAGAACTTTCAAATGTTAATGTTGTTACACTAGTTCAAAATATAAATGTAATAGACGAATTTATAGAGCAAAAAGTTAAAAATAACATTTTGAAAGAAAAAAATGTATTAGTATCTATTGGAAAGTTTGATGATAAGTCAAAATACACAATAAAGAATATATCAAAATACATGAAACAAAAAAATATTTATAAAATTCCATATAACACAATATTTGCAATGAGTGCACCAGAAGGAAAGGTTGCAGATTATTTTTGGAAATTCAATAATGTAAATTCATCACATGTAAATGCACAATTTATAAATTCTGTTCGTGAAGAAACAGAAAAAATAATAAACACAATAAAGGAAGAACAGAGAAAAATATATTAAAGGAGAAACTTGAGATGATTAATAGTGTAATAAATATATGTTTAATGCTTTTAGTAGTAATCATTGTAATGATTATTATTAAATATAGTATAGACAAAAAGAAAAAAGACATTCCAGAAGAACAAGAAGTAAAAGATGATAAAACATATACAATTGATGCTATGATAGCTTTTGTTAAACAAAGACTAGATGAGATCACAAAAGTTAACTTATATGACATTGGTCTATCAGAAGAAGAATTAAAAAGAAGAAAAGCTAAAAAATATGAACTTAGAAAAGCACTAAAAGGATGTACATATGGGGATGTAAATGATAAAAAATATATTAAAGAGCTTATATATGATTTATTATATAAAGAATATGGTGTAAATGAAACTAATATTTCAAATGCCATTCCATTTGACACACCATCATTACTAACAGCTCAAGATAAATTTGATGTGCTAATATATACATATGAAAAAGAATTTGGT
>CAMEUC010000031.1 GCA_945937855.1 uncultured Clostridium sp.
TTTATTGCCTCGTAGAGCCCCCGAGTTTTGATAGTATGTCAAAACTCATAGGGGGTTAGGACTTATGACAGAGTCAAAGTCCTATGCTTCGAAGCAAGTTCTAAAGGAGGAAAAAGATGGAGCAAGAATTAGCATATTCTTTTCACTTAGGTAGTGATAAGAACAAAAGTAAAGTAGCTAAAAAAACAGCAAAAGGAAATGTATCTGGTACAACTTCTCTATCAAATAATGCTATACAAAATGCAAATGATTTATCTAGAGCAAACAAACACAACTTGCGAGATTATGATAATCAAAGAGAATTGATTACAACAATATATGGAACTAACGATATTGTTGAAGATGTTAAGCAGGTATATTTAGATGAATTTGAAGAAGCTCGTATTGAGTTTAATAATAAGCAGACTAGAAATGATAGAAAAATTAATAATTATTTTGAAAAGGCATGTACATTACAGAACGATATTGCTTGTGAAATTATAATAGAACTTGGAGATATGGATTTTTGGCAAGACAAAGATGATGAGTATAGATTCAAAATGATTGATGTATATAATGAGCAAATACAAGACTTAAATAAAATAGTACCAAACTTTAAGGTAGCTAATGCAACAATTCATTTTGATGAAACCTCTCCCCACATGCATGTTATTGGTGTACCAGTAATTGATAATTGTAAAAAAGGTATGAAAAAACAAGTTGGTAAATCAAAAGTGTTTACCAAAGAGTCATTAACAGCTATTCAAGATAAAATGAGAAATGCCTGTATCAAGTCTTATAACAAGTTTTATGGTGTTGATAGTAGGCTAAAAGCTAAACAAAAAGGCAGAAATCAAGACATCAATGTAAAAGAAATGGATAATTACAGAGAAATAAAGAAAAGACTTGAACAGCAAAAGCAAAAACTTGAAAATGCTAATAAACGAACTAAAAAGCTAGATAATTCAAGTAAAGGTATAATTGAGTTGTTAGATAACTTAAAGCCTATGCCCTTTAATAAAAATAATAGCCAAATTTCAAACGAGAATATAGAAAATATCAAAGATTATATTAAAGACGTAACAGATGTCACTCAGACAGTTAGAAGTGTAAATGACTTAAACATGTCGATTAAAGATTTTGAACATGCTACTTCTAAAATAGAAAGTGAAAACTATTCACTTAAAGAGCAAATAGGAATTAAAGATAAAGAGATTAATGAATTAAAGGATGAATTATCTGTTAAAGATAAAGCAATTATCAAATTAAGTAGTGCTTTAGAAACAGCTAAAACGGAATTAAGTAAATTTAAGGGGTTTTGGAAATCACTTATTAAAAGATTTCAAATGAAAATATTTGATGAAAAATATTATGATATTCCAGAAGATAAACGAAGCTATACTCTTGTGGCAGAAGATTTAGAAAAAAGTGGAATATTTGATAATAACGATTCAGATATAGTTCATAATCCTACAAGAAAAGTATTAACCAATGATGAATTAGCTGAAATACAAGCTAAAAAAGGAAAAAAGAAAAACGATTATAACCTAAACTAAAGGAGGTATTTAATATATGTCAAATCAAGATAAAATATATTTTAGCAAACAAGAATACAATAAATTAATGCAAATAATAAATGATAATCTAAAGTGCAAAGATGATGATATTAGATACAGAGCTACAAGATTAAAAGAAAAATTTAATAATTATGTTTTTTTGTATGAAAAAGAAACTAATGGAGAATTAGAAGAAGGTGTAATATATCTTGCTTATACAAATGAATTAAAATGGCTTGTACAAGAATGTATGTATCTAGTAAGGAAGAAAGCTAAAAAAGATTATTATGAAGAATTAAGCTTAAAATCAAAAAAGGAGTGAAATAATTATGAATAATGAATTACCAAAAACAAAGATAGATGAAAAAACTGGAATTGAATATCATTTAGAGGGAGATTATTATATTCCCAATCTTACAATGCAAAAACAAGAAAAGATAACTCTTAATAAATATGGCAGAATGAGATTAAATTACCTAAAAGAGCATAAAAAAGCTGACTATTCAATAATGCTTTTAGATGGTACACTAAACACTCATCTAAAAGAGATTCAAGAACAAGCTACATCAAGAGTTGAACAAATTATTAAACAACTAAAAGATAATAGTGATTTAACCGAAGAAATGAAAAATACAGATATGCTTTATTGGGTTGGAACTATGAATGCTATTAAAAATCAAGCTGAAGAAATAGTTTTTAATGAATTAATATATGTGTAGGAGATGGTGCAAATGAAGAATTTAAGAGAAGTAAAAGATGATTTATTAAAAGAGTGGTTAGAATTTCGAGAAGAAACAGCATTTTGTGAGATGACTCCTCAAGATAAGAAATATTGTATCTATTTTGAAGAAATTGCAGAGAGAATACTAAAAAATGTCCCTGAACAGAATAAAAAATATGTTCAAAAACAACTTGATCAACTTGAAAAAAACTTTATGAATTACCTATATTACTGGAATGAGAAATATTATAGAAATGGTTTTGTGGATGTGATTGAGTTGTTAGAAATATAAATTACAGGATGTAGAGAATTAAGTGTGTTCCCTACATCTTATTTTATTTTCAAATATTGGCTTTTTTATTGTAAAAATCGACTAAAATTGATATAATAGGTGCGAGATAAATAGTAATTTGTAGAATAGATTGGAGAAACAATGTCTTTAATAAGTGTAAATAATTTATCATTTAGTTATGATGGTAGTTATAATAATATTTTTGAAAATGTTTCATTTAATATAGATACTGATTGGAAATTAGGTTTAATAGGAAGAAATGGAAAAGGCAAAACAACATTTTTAAAACTATTACAAGGAATTTATGAATATAAAGGAACAATATCAAAAAATGTTGATGTTGATTATTTTCCATTTGAAGTTTCAAATAAAAATAAAATAGCAATAGAAATTGTTAATGATATTTCGCCTAATTATGAAATAAAAGAACTATCAGAATATGCTAAAGAAAAAAATTAAAATTAACTTTATGAAAATAGACTCATTAGAAAAGGCAAAAGAAGTTCCTTGCATTTTTAATAACTGGGCAAATTTTTATAAAGGTGAATTTATATCTAATACGATATTAAATAAAAACAGTTTTGAAAAGTTGTTAAAATAAAAACTAAAAATAGGCACTTACTAAGTTTTATATACTAAGTAAGTGCTTTTTTTTATAAAATTCAAAAAAAACTATGTACAAATAATGTATTAAGTGATACAATACCATAAGATACAAAAAAGGAGGATGAATCGATGCCAACAAAAATTAAAATCTCAAAAGACATGATATTAGACGCTGCGTTTGAAATTGTAAGGAAAGATGGTATGGAAAAATTAAGCAATAGAGAATTAGCAAGTAAGCTAAAATGTTCAATCAGACCAATATATTATCAATTTGAAAATGTAGAAGAAATGCAAAAAGAATTATATTGGAAAATAGAACAATACTTTTATAAATTTATATTAGATAATATGCTAAAGGAAATTCCTAAGTATAAACAAGTAGGAATAAACTATATAAAATTTGCTAAAAAAGAGAAAAAATTATTTCAAACCTTATTTATGAGTGATACAGGTTTAACACCTGATGCATTCGTTTTAAAGGCAGGAGAAGATTATAAGGAAATTGAAAAACTGATAAAGATAAGTGCAAATATTAAAGAAGAAGATATAAAGGATTTTCATATAAAAATGTGGATTTTCTGCCATGGAATTGCAACATTAGTTGCAAATGATACTATTAAATTAACAGATAATCAAATACAAGATTTATTATCTTGCGAATTTCAAGCATTAATGCTATTAGAAGAAAATCCAAATAACAAATGGGTGCTACCCAAAAAGGAGGAAAATAAATAATGGAAAATGTTATAGAAGTTAAGAACTTAACTAAAGAATATAAAAAAGTAAAAGCAATTGATAATCTTTCATTTGAAGTACATGAAGGAGAAATTTTAGGATTACTTCGGACCAAATGGAAGTGGAAAATCAACAACAATTAATTGTATATTATCATTATTAAATTTTAGCAAAGGCAATATAAAAATATTCGGAAAAGAAATGAAACCAGATGCTTATGATATAAAATCCAAAATAGGTGTAGTATTCCAAGATGTAGCAGTATTTGAAGAACTAACAGTATATGATAATATAGATTATTTTTGTGGATTATATATAAAAGATAAAAAAACAAGAAAGCAATATATAGAAGAAGCAATAGATTTAGTAGGACTTTCAGAATTTAAAAAATTCTATCCAAAACAATTATCAGGAGGATTACTTAGAAGATTAAATATTGCTTGTGGAATAGCTCATAAACCCAAATTAATCTTTTTAGATGAACCAACAGTTGCAGTTGACCCACAAAGCAGAAACAATATATTAGATGGAATTAAAAAATTAAGAAATAATGGAGCTACAATAGTTTATACAACACACTATATGGAAGAAGTAGAAATTCTTTGCGATAGAATCATTATTTTAGATAAAGGAAAAATTTTAGCAACAGGAACAAGTGATGAATTAAAAGAATTAGCAAAAATAGAAGAAAAAGTAACAATAGAAGTAAATAATTTATCTCCCAAATACATTGATGAAATAAAGAAACTAGAAAATGTAGATAAAGTAACATACAATTCAAACCTATTGCTTGTAACATATAAAAAAGGTAAAAACAACCTAGTAAGTATTATGGAATATTTGAAAAAAGAAGATATTAAATATAATAAAATTTATTCAGAAAGACCAACATTAAATGATGTATTCTTAGAACTTACAGGAAAGGAGCTTAGAGACTAATGTTTATACATAATTTTAAATATAGTTTAAAGACTCTATTCAAAAATAAAGCATTGATATTTTGGACTTTTGCTTTTCCAATAATACTTCGGAACATTTTTTAATATGGCATTTTCAAATATTGAAAATAGTGAAAGTTTACGAATTATAAACATTGCAATTGTAGATAACGAAGATTTTAAAAATAATGAAATATTTAAAGAAACTTTTAAAAACTTAAGTGATGAAAACAACGAAGATCGACTTTTTAATACAAAATATGTTACAGAAGAAAATGCAAAAGAATTATTAGAAAATGATGAAATTACGGGTTATTTAAAAATAGAAGAAGATAATCCAAAAGTAATAGTTATAACATCTGGAATAAATGAAACAGTTTTTAAATATGTAGTAGAAGAAATTACGCAAACAACAGAAATAGTTAAAAATACTGCACAAAATAAAATAAAAGAAGAAATGTTTGCAGGAAATTATAATATAGATTATGAAAAAATATATGAAAATATTATAGAAAATGTTCAAAACCAAGAAGTTAAATTAAAAAACATATCAAACAGTAATTTAAGTTATACAATGATAGAATTTTATACATTAATTGCAATGGCTTGTTTATACGGTGGAACTTTAGGCATGACATCAATAAACCAAAACTTAGCTAACATGAGTAATAAAGGTAAAAGAGTTGCTGTTAGCCCAGTAAGTAAATTAAAAGTTGTATGCAGTAGTGTACTTGCAAGTTATATTGCAGCATTAATAGGACTATTATTATTATTTATATATACTATTTTTGTATTAAAGGTTGAATATGGAAATAATTTTCCATTAATTGTTTTACTTGCAATGACAGGCAGTTTAGCAGGATTAAGTATGGGAATGGCAATTGGAACAACTTTAAGAACAAACGAAAACACTAAAACAGGAATTTTACTTGCTGTTACAATGTTTGGCTGCTTCTTATCAGGAATGATGGGAATTACTATGAAATATATAATTGATAAAAATGTACCAATAATAAACAAAATAAATCCTGCAAGTATGATAACAGATGGATTTTATTCACTTTATTATTATGATACCTTAGATAGATTTTACTTTAATTTAGCAAGTTTATTAGTATTTTCTGGTGTTATGATTAGTATCTCATATATCAGTTTAAGGAGGCAAAAGTATGACAGTATATAAAACATTTTTTAAAGTAGTAAATAAATACAAATTCTTAATTATTATATACACAGCAATGCTAATACTATTTGCTGGATTTAATATGCAAACAAGTCAAAATAGTACAAATTTTGTTGCAGAGAAGCCAGATGTATTAATTATTAATAATGATAAAGAACAAAAATTAAGTAAAAATTTAGTAGAGTACATAGAAAAAAATAGTAATATTGTTGATATAGAAAACGATGAAGAAGCAAGAAATGATGCTCTATTTTATAGAGATGTAAGTTATATTATATACATACCTGAAAATTATAGTAAAGACTTTTTAAATGGACTTAATCCAGAAATAAATATAAAAAGTGCTGGTGATGCAGGTTCTTCTTATGCGGAAATGATGCTTACTCGTTATATTAAAGTGGCAAATCTTTATCAAAAAGAGCTACAAAATGAAGATGAATTGATAAAAACAATAAATGAAACTTTAGAAAAA
Organism: uncultured Clostridium sp.; assembly: GCA_945937855.1. Taxonomy (GTDB): domain Bacteria; phylum Bacillota; class Clostridia; order TANB77; family CAG-508; genus UMGS1933. The sequence goes on from CAMEUC010000031.1 coordinate 6,483, forward strand.
GAAGCTGAAACAGAAATTACATCAAAATTAGATACCAATAATTTAAGCAAAGCAGTATTTTATTATAACTTTATGAATTATAGTATTTTAGCAGGATGTGTATATGTAATATGCATAATAATATCAAGTTTTAGAGAAGAAAAAATTAGAAAAAGAACAATTATAAGTAGTATGAATTATAAAAAATACAATAGACAATTACTTGTGTCAAATGGAATGCTAGCATTTATATTGTGGTTTTTATATGTTGTACTTAGCTTTATACTAATTGGAGATATAATGTTTACAGCTCATGGACTAATATTAATAGCAAATTCTTTTGTATTTTCAATATGTAGCTTAACAATAGCATTTTTAATTGCAAACTTAATCAATAATAAAAATGCGATTAACGGAATTATAAATGTTGTAGCACTTCGGTTCAAGCTTTTTATGTGGTGCTTTTGTGCCAGTAGAATGGTTGCCAGACACTATATTAAAAATAGCTCATATTTTACCTTCATATTGGTATATACAAACTAATGAAGCTGTAAAAACATTAGAAACAATTAATTTTGAAACATTAAAACCTGTATTAATAAATATGGGAGTAGTACTACTATTTTCATTATTCTTTGTAGTAGTAACTAATATAATTACGAAAAAGAAAAGAAAAATAGATTAAAAGGAGAAAATAATATTGAAATTGATGGTGAAATAGGAAGTATAGATATAGAATTTGAGGAGGAATAGAAGTTTTATGAAAAAGAGATTATATAAGATTGAGCAAGGTAAAAAATTAGATGGAGTATGTGGAGGTATTGCGGAATATTTTGACATAGACCCAACATTAGTAAGACTTACATGGATTTTATTTACTGCTTGTGCTGGTAGTGGAATAATTGCATATATAATTGCTGCAATTGTTATGCCAAGAAAATCAGATGTAATAGAATAATAGAAATAGGTAATTCATTTTCAAGTGAATATTTAGGAATGTTTTTAAGTATGGGAATGCTAGTAGGAGAAGCAACAGATTCATATATAAAAAAAGATAAATAGTAATTTGTTGAGGTAATAAAATGGTTTTAGTAATTGAATGTATTATAATATGTATATTATTTTCTCTTGGGATATTTATACCGCTATATAAAAATCCAGTTGGACAAATTATGTCATATCCGAAGAAGATAAGAGAAAGAGTGCAAAGTTTGCCACAATATAAAGATTGTATTAAGAAAAAAGAGAAATTTCATTTATTAATAAAAATGATTTCAATTTTTATTTTTGCATTGATACTTTATATTATTGCATATATGTCTGGCGCAAAAACTTTTATTCAAGTATTTAAATATGTTTTTACAATATTTTTTGTTGTAAATCTATATGATTTATTAATTATGGATTTATTAATATTTAGAAATATAAAAAAATTTAGAATACCTGGTACAGAAGATATGGATAAAGAATATAAAGAATGTTGGCATCATATAAGAGGATTTTTTATAGGAATTGGAATAGGAATTATAGTATCTTTAATATCAACATTATATATTCAAATATTTAATATAATATAAAAAAATTACAATTTATCAATCTGAGATAAGTGCTTCTCTTAGAAATGTAGAAATAGGAAAAACTAATGAAATATATATTGATGCTAAAACTACTTTGGGTAGAACAAAAGTAAATAATAGCTATCAAAAATCAGATGTAACACTAACTATTAAAAATCAATGTGGAGATATAGAAATAGATAATTAAAATTGCAGATCGATAAAAAGATTTGCTCTTTTTATGATATAATATGGTAAAAAATAATTGAGATATATATGTAAAATACTTTTTACACTTTAAAAAAAAATATCTATGTAAAAAACTTTTGATAGACAAAAATTTTTTTTTAATATAAATTTGTATTTGGGAGGGAAACAAAATGAATATTGGTAACCAAATAAAAAAATATAGAGAACAGTTAAAGATTTCACAAGAGGAATTGGCTGATAAAATTTTTGTAACAAGACAAACAATTTCAAATTGGGAAAATAATAAAAATTATCCTGATATAAAAAGTTTATCATTGCTTAGTTATAACCTTAATGTTTCTCTAGATGATTTAATTAAAGGAGATGTTGAGAAAATGAAAGAAATTATAGATGAAAAAGAAATAAAAAAATTAAATTTTTATAGTAAAATTTTAACAATATGTTTTGCAGTTTTAATTTTATTAGCAGTACCATTGTTTATATGGCTTGAAAGATATGCTTTTATACCAATGGGAATAGTTTTTATTATTACAATGTTTTGTGCATTAAAAGTTGAAAAATTAAAAAAAGATAATGATATACAAACATATAAAGAAATAGTTGCATTTTCAGAAGGCAAAAAATTAAATATGATTGATAAACAAGTTGAAATTGGAAAAAGACCATATCAGAAAATTTTGTTAGCTGTTGGAAGTGCTATTATTACTATGCTAATATGCTTTTTAATAGGATTATTAATGAATTTTTTCTTGAATTAAATTGTTTATTAAGTTAAATATATAAAAGAATTTATAATTACTAAAACATCATATTACAAATTATCAAGCAGATCTTATAACGAGATTTGCTTTTCTTATGGTATAATATAATTGAAAGATAAATAGTAATTTGTAGGTTAGATGAAAAAATACGAGTAAAATATATTTACTTGTATTTTTTGACCGTTTATCTAAAAATAATACCTCTTATCTAATTTTTATAGACATATTTTTTGTAAAATTGTATAATTAAAACAACAACAGAGAGGAATGAAATTTTGTTATGAATATTAATATAAATAAATCTGTAAATAAAAGGTTAAATAAAGATGAAGTAAACATTAATATTGAATTCCCTGAAAATTATAATAAAATAGAAAATTTAATTGAACATATTAAAGAATTTGATAAAAGGAAAATGGCTGTATATGATGGATATAATATTGTACAAATTAAAGTTGAAGATATAATGTATTTTTATAGTGATGGAAATTATAATTTTTGCAAAACTAATAATAAAGAATATAGAGTAAAAAACAAACTATATGAAATAGATAAAGTAAGTAATGATTTTGTTAGAATATCCAAAGGGTGTATTATAAATATTAAGCAAGTTAAAAGTTTTGATATAGGTGAAAACAGAAATATAATTGTTAAATTTAATGATGACTCTGAACAATATGTTGCAAGAAGAAAAATCAAAGAAGTTATGAACTATTTAGATGAAAGGATGATATAGTATGAAATTTTTAAAAAAATATTACATTTATGCTATTGAACTTATACTTGGTAATATAATATTTAATATTGTTTATGCAACAATCAAAACATTAACTTTTTACGAAATTGGATCTACAAATGAAAGTTTTATTGCTAATATGATATCAAGTTTTTCTGAAACATTTATAATTTATATTGTATTTTATATAATATCTGTTGTTTTGCAAATTTCATATGATAAGTCTATAGTAAATAAATTAAATAACAAATTAAAGAAAACAAAGGAAAGGGGGTAATTATTATGAACAATAAAAAAGTTGTTATTGGAATAATACTTGCTATATTAGTGACAGTTGCTATTGGATTTGGGATTTTTAAAGCAACACATAATGAAGATTATTTATATAATCAAGATGGAACAGTAGTTGATGGCAAAAAAGATTTAATAGAAAGCATAAAGAAAATGGAAAATGCAGAAGAAAGAAAAAACAAAATAGATTTTTCTGTAGAACATAATATTTTAACTCAACAAGAAGCTAATGAATTATATTAGAAAATTTAAAGAAGAATAGAAATAAATCTATTCTTCTTTTTATATGTAAAAGAAAGAGGTGTTATTTTTGAAAGAGTTATTTATCAAAGAAGTACTTGATAGCACTAACCACTTCTTAGATAATAACCAAAGAATAAAATTAAAAGAAAAGCTTATAGAAATATGTTTAAATTATCAAATCGAAATAAAAGAAAAAGCTAAAAGCCAAGAAACACAAAAGAATAATGCCGATATTTTAAAAAGATTTATATCAGCAAAAGAAATTGAAGGTTGCTCAATAAGAACTTTAAATTATTATGAAGATAATATAAATAAAATGCTCGATACTGTTAATCTTCCAATAAGTGAAATTACTACTGGAACATTAAGAAACTATTTAGCCGAATATAAAACTAATTCATCTGCAGGAATGGTAACAATAGATAATATAAGAAGAACACTATCAAGTTTCTTTGCTTGGCTAGAAAATGAGGATTATATTATAAAGAGTCCAGTTAGAAGGATTCATAAAGTAAAAACAACTAGAAGAGTTAAAGAAACACTAACAGATGAAAATTTGGAAAAGTTAAGAGATACTTGTTCAAATGTAAGAGATTTAGCAAT
>CAMEUC010000032.1 GCA_945937855.1 uncultured Clostridium sp.
TTAGAAGAACAAGGTGTAGAAATCATATTTGAAGATGAACAATATAATGAGGAATATAAAAAGTATATTATGAATTATATTCAAAATGATTATTTAATTAAGTATAGTGAACAAATCAAAGAAAAGATGAAAAAGGAGAAATTTGAAATAGATGTATTTAAATTAATAGATGAAAATTATCTAGATAAAGTAATTCTTCCTAAGATAGAATGTACTTATAGTATAGATAAAGTAAAAGAAGAATTAATTGATTTTTTGAAAGATTCATATAATAAACAAGAAAAGTCTATTAACATTAGAATAGATAATTTAAACAAATTTCTAATGAATACTATTAATACAGAAAAAATAGAGGAAATTATAGATAAACTTGATCAATTACTAAATTCATTAAATGAAAAGAAAGAACAATATCAAGTAGTATTGAAAATTCAGGAAAGAGAAAACGAATTCATACAAAATACATTTTCAAATAAAAATTTAGATATTAATGATATTGCTTCATGGATAAAGTCAGGGCATATATATCATAAGGAGATAGATTTCCAAAAATGCTTGTATTGTAGAAATAATATTGATGAAAACATAAAAAACGATTATATAATGATTTTAACAAATAAATATCTTAATGAATTCAAAAAATATGAAGAAATAATGAAGAATATTTTTAATATAATAAATAATATTGAAAATGAGTATAATGAGATAGATAAATATGAATGGTATAATAAAACAAAAAGAGAAAAAGAAAAACAATATATAAAAATAATGATAACAAGTATGAAACGAATAAAAAAAGCATATGAGTTAAATGCCAAAAATAAAAATTATTATAATAATATTGTTGATTATTTTATAATGGCTAAAAAATATATACAAAATATGAAAAAATATTTAAATATATTAATTGAAAATGAAAATGAAGAAAACAAACCATTGTTAAAAGGCTATCAATTATACTTGAATTCTAATAAATTTCAGCAACAATTAAAAGTAGAACTAATTAAAGAAACAATAATACAAGAATCAAAACTCATAGAAGAAAAAATAAAAAAAGATACTCAGGATTATATAGAGAAAATAAAAAACTTTATTTCTGTATTTGAAGAAATTTATGAGCCAAGAATTAAATTAAATTTAAAATCAAATATAACTAAATCATATAATTCAGAGACTACAATTGAGTTGATTTCAAATGAAAATAATTTTTTAAATAATATTAGTGAAGGTGAAAAAAATGTATTAGCATTAATAATATTTTTTAGTTATGTGAAAAATACAATAATAAATTTAAAAGAAAATGAGCAAGTTGTTATAATATTAGATGATCCTGTAAATAGTAATGATTGGAATAACTTTTTTAAATTTCAAGCAATAATAGAAGACTATTTCTATGCTGATGTAAATTTTAATAATAAAATAAGCAATATAATTATCTTATCGCATAATATTGATTATGCAGTAATACAATTACAAAATGATAGATACTATAACAATTTTGAATTAATACGATTATTTCAAGATAGAAGCGAAAAAATAGAAACTGACTTTTTGTTTATGGACGATATTAAGTTGGGCAGTAAAATATTAGGTGATTTATTAAAGAGTATAGATTTTCAAGATAATATTTGTTATGTAGATAAGAAAAAACTATATAGAGTAGCAATATATATGAGAAAATTTTTAGAAAGTTTCATATTGGGAACAATATCTATATCAGATTCAGAATTAAAACCAGAAAGTGTTGATAAATGTATATGTTTTTTAAAAGAAAATATTGACTCAGAGAATATAAATATACTGTTAGATGTATCGACTAAAATAATAAAAGATGTATCAAACGAAGTAATTGATACTAATACATATATGCATTACTTGATAGAAGCATTATATGATATGACATTTAATTATAAGTTATTCAAAGAAAATTCTCGAATTATAAATGTAATCACGGAATTAAAAAATAATAGATATATATTTGAAATAAAAAATGAAATTAATCATAAGATTAAAGCTGATAATTTTAATATAGATGAAACATCAGAATATGAAGAAATTTTAATAGATACTATCATAAAGGGGTTAGTAAAACAAATTTATAATAAGAAAGAAGATAATGATATAATACGTACTAAAAAACAAGCAGAAAAATATTTCTTAAATTATTTAAGACATGTAAATGATAATGTTGGACGACCTGTTCTAGCGGTGAATTCTGATAAGATAACAAATTAAATTTTCAAAGAAAACCTAGATTAATTCTAGGCTTTCTTCGTTTCATCTAACAAAATTTCTCTAGCAACTTCATTAACTCTATTATTTAATTGTTCTGGTTTAAGATTAGGTTCTGTTTCTTGAAAATGTTCTCGAAGTTGCTTTTTTATTAGAACAACATGTTCATCTGTTTCTACATTATTAAATTTCATAGCAAATATCTCCTATACAAAATATAATTCTCTTATTTTTTCCATATTATCTTTTTTATGATTTGGCAGGGTATGACCATATTTATTTAATGTTGTACTAGGATCAGAGTGTCCTAATATTTTACTTAAAACTAATATGTCCATTCCTTGTTCAATAGCTCTTGTTGCAAATGTATGTCGTAAAGTATGAAAAGTTACATTTGGAGTGCTCCCTTTGGGCTTAGGTTTAGTTTTTAGCCCTTTTTTTATCTTATCTCGGATAGTTCTAGGTCTAGTTTCTAAAAGCCCACATTCTGCCAATATTTTATTATAATAATTTTTAAAAGTTTTTTGGTCATAAGGTTCTCCAATTTCATTACAGAATAAAAAGTTTTTATCACTATAAGCCGAACCACTAGTTTGCTTTTCTTTATTCTGCATTTTTTTATGTTCTTTAAGTTCCTTTATCATCTCATCAATTAATGGAATAATTCTAAATGAATTTTCTGTTTTTGGAGTATCTAAAATTATTTCTGTTTTATTACTATTAGAATTGTGAGTCGTTACTCTTTTTATTGTGTTTTTAACATATATTATTTTCTTATCAAAATCTATATCATTCCATCTTAAAGCAAGTATTTCTCCTAATCTCATACCTGTAAATAAATCTAAAATTACAACTATTCCTAATCTATGATTTCTAGAAGCGGTAATTAAAGTTTTTTGTTCTTCTCTAGATAAGACTCTCATTTCTTTTCTAAATACTTTAGGTACTTTTACAAATTCACAGATATTTTTCTTAATCATTTCATTTAGATATGCTTGTTTTAAAGAGGCATGAATCATATTATATAAGTTTTTTAAAGTTTTATCAGATAAGCCCCCCTCTTTATTATCTAACCTTCCACCTGTTAATTTGGTATTCAAAAAGTCTTGTAATATTTTAGAATTTAAATCTTTTAGTTTTAGATTTCTAAAGTAAGGTGTAATATGTCCTCTAATATAAGTTTCGTAGCTTGTGTATGTAGACAACTTAATACTAGGTTTAGCATAAGTTTCTAACCAAGTTTTAAGCCACCCCACAAATGTTATATTAGTTTCATTTATGAACGAATCTTCAGCAAGCTCTGCTAAAACCTTTGAAAGTTCAGCAGATACTTCTGCTCGTGTTTTTTTATAGATATATTTAAACTTAGGTTTTCCATCTATAGTTCTTCCAATTATTGCTCGTGCTTCCCAGCGACCATCTTTTCTCTTTCGTATAGTTCCTTCATTCTGACCTCTTTTTCCCATTTTTGTTCACCTCCTTGATTAAGTATCAAGAAGTTTTAAAAGTTTAAAGCAATCTTTATAGCCTTGTTTATATAAATATTCACTTTCAAAAGACTCAAGTTCTGCTATTTTACCTACTAACTCATCTATTTTTTCAAATAGTTCGGGATATTCTGTTGTTATAGAATCTAAAAGTTCATCTACTTCATCATAAAGCTCATTATATTCATCGTTTTTGTCTAATAAAGAATTTAATGTTTCAGATTTTAAATCGTATAAAAAATCATTTAAATATGTTTCAAAATTTTCCATAAAAAGTTTCTCCTTTCAATTTTAAAAATTTCATTGTAAGTAGAAACCATATGTGATATACTAAATATGGTTCTACTGTAGCGGTGGGGCTAAGGAGTTAGTGAAATATGTTGTCTGACAAGCACTAATTCCTTTTTTTATTTATCCAACGTTTTAATCAAATTTCTAATAGCATCAGTATAATTTATATTTTCTCTTTCACAATACTTATTTAATTTATTAAATGTATCGTTATCTAAACGTACTGTAATTCTATTATTTTTTGGATTATTTGTTGGACGTCCCATTTTAGACTTATCCATTCATCACCTCATTTCTGTCTGACGAATATATTATATAGCATTGTCAGACAAAAGTCTAACCTTTTTATAAAAATTTTTAAAACTACATTTCTAATTCTTCATCCCAGTTAAATGAATTGCTGTAAGTGTGTTTGTTAAGCCATTCTCTTTGAGCTTGTTTACTTAAACTTTTAAAACTTCTTATGGTTCTTTTTGGTATATCGTGATTATATCTTTTGTTTTGCAATAAATAGGAAAGAGCAACTATTTTATCAAAAGCAGTGTTGCAAGTGAACCTAATAGTATCCCTATTGGAATTCCTTTCAAAATTATGTGTCTCCATTTTATTAATTGCAGTTCTTGTACTTTCTCTATATACTCTCTCATCTGATCTTGGATTTCGTCCTGTAAAGTCTCCTTCAGTTCTTTCTTTAAATTTCGAACTTCCGTATCTACCGAAGTTTGTCTGTCTATTTTGTAATCTAGCATTTTCATTTTGTCGTGAATGTTCTCTATCCAAGTTATTATTGATGCCCATAAATCTGGACTTATTGTTATAAATTCTGCCTTCATTTGTGTTTGCATTGGTATTTGTGAAGGCATTTGTATTGATTGATTTTTCTGTTTTAATTCTTCCATTGATGGCATTTTCCATTTCCTCCTTTAAATATTTTTCATCGTGTAGACTTCTATCTCTACATCTATTTCCATCTGGTGTAATGTAAGTTATATATTTCCTAGTATCAGTCCATATAACTTCATAACCTTTATAATTCATATTTTTTATATAATCTTCTTTAGTGTTTGATATTAATAAACATTCATCAATATCATTTATAAGTTTAAATTTCCAACTTTCTCCTCTTTGTGCAACTGCAATTTCATTTTGACTTAAATCTTTCACTTTAGAATTTTTAATAGGTGTTTCTGTTAAATTGTAGTGATTACAAAGAAAGTTAGAATATTGTTTTAATTTTTCCAAATCTTTTTTACTCATATGAACTTTTTTACCATTTTCAAACGAAACAGAATTAACTATTAAGTGATTATGAATATGATTTTTATCTGTATGAGTTGCAATTAAGACTTGGTAATCTTTAAAATAATCAGCGAAATTAACTCCAACTTCATGAGCTTTTTCTGGTGTTATATTATCATCAGGAGAAAAAGATTGTATAACATGAAAATATGTATTTCCATCTGTTTTATTATATTGTTCTTTAACAACTTGCATCTCTATTGAAGCTGTTTCAGGTGTACAATCTTTTCCTGATATTAAAAGTTCATTAGTCTTTTCTGGATTTGTAACATAATCAATTATGCCTTTTATATTTCTTTTGGCGGTTTTGATTTTAACGATTGCCATATGTTTTTTAGCTCCCTTTGGAACACAACCAAATTAGGATTACTAATTTCACCAGAGTTACAAGCTCTTGCAATTTGATTAACATTAGTTCCGATTTTTCTTAATTCAGTTAAAAATTCTTTATAGCCATCATAGACATAAATTTTCTTATTCAATGCACATTTTGTTACATAACCTGTTATAGTTAAATTTGCTTTTTTACTTCTTTGCTTTATATAATCTAAATCTTTTGTACTAATTCTAATATTTAAATTTTTATCTTTATTCAATTTATACTCCTCTCTCAAAAAAGGGGTCTTAGGGGCTTGCCCCTTATTAATCTGCGTTTGTATGTGTATACAAAGGCGAAACTTGCAAATAGAATAAGCAAGCCCCAGAAGAGAAAGAAAACTGACAAAATGTATTGCCAAATTTCCTTCTTCAATGTATAATTATCTTAATAAACTTAGTAATGTTATTTTAAATATATCCAGTTTTCGAAGGCAGGTATATTTTAGTAACATTATTTTTTTATCTTTAAAATACATTTCTAAAACTCCTTAATTACAATTTGAATTACTATTAATCCAAATCAAAAATTTATCTTTTGGTACAAGTTTTCTTTTACCAATTCTTAATGTAGGAAATCCTTTGCTATCCATAAGTTGATATGAATTAGCTTTAGATATTCCTAAATATCTACTAATATCTGTTGCAGATAAAGTAGCAGGTAAATCTTCTTTGGTTTTAAAACTACAATGCATAAGCATTCCTCCTTTCCTATTTTTTTCAGTTTAACGTCCATTTGTATAGCATTTGCTCATAACAGTTTTGTTTCTGTTCTCCCTTATCCAAGCGAGCTACCCCTTTACATCACGTTAGCCAGGTAGAAGTTTCATTAGATGTTTACATCTAGACTATTTAGTTTTCAATGTGCTATAATAGAAAAGAGATTGAATAACAACCTATTATCTATTTGCAAAATCATTATAGAATGCTTGAAATACATTGTAAATAGAAAATCATAAGTCTATAAATAAAGTTGTAATAGAAAAATCTATAATCTATTTTCAAAAATGGAGGTAATGTAATAATGTTAACGTTTTTCACATTTAAAGATAGAAAAATTATATTAAAGAATGAACGGCGAATATTATGGATATTTAAATGGCTTTGAATATAATATTGGAGAAAAACTATTCGAATTTATCACAATGAACTATGATGACATAGATAAATTAAAAGAATTATATTCAGAATTAATAGAAATAGTTGCAGATGGAAAGTTAAATAATAAAGAATATGATTTATATTGTGATATTAATAATATTTTACAAAAATGTTTAGAATTCTCTCCATATACACATTTCTATAATCAAATATTAGTTGATACAATAATTAAAACATATAATATGAACTTTATTAGGTCTGATTTATTAATTAAAAATGATATAAAACTTAATTATGATGAGGGATTTAATAAAAAAGAAACAAGTATACATGAATTGTTGTTAGAGAAAGATGAAGATAAAAAGAATACAACAATATTAGTAAGAGATTGTTTTCAAAAAATATCAGGTATAACAGAAAAAAGAAATAATAAGTTTTTAGAATTTTTTAATGAAGTAAAAGATGCCTTGGCAATGGATTTCAAAGAAAAAGTAAATGAATATAATGAAAGAATAACTTTGATGGCAGAATATTCAAATGACAAATTATTAAGAGATTTAACTCCAGAGCAAAAGATTTATTTGTATGAATGTACAGGAGTATTTAATTTAAATTATTTGAATTTGTCTCTAACAAATACAATATTTCTAGATACAGCATTTAAAACAAAGTATATTGCTAATGGTAGTTTAACAAAAGAGGAAAAAAGATTAGATGTATTAGAGATAGCTAAGAAAATAAAAGAAAAAAATATTGAAGTTCAGGAAATATATGAGTTAGACAATAGCGAAGAGCAGATAAGATTTGAATTATTTAAAGTAATACAAAACAATTTTGTAATAAAAAAATGTACAAATTGTGGTAAATTATTTATTCCTCTTAAAACGGACAAACAATATTGTGATAATTTATACTTAAATACAGGAAAGACTTGTAGTGAAATTGGAGCAACTAAAAAACATAAAGAAAAAATATCAGATAGCTTAGTTTTAAAGGAATTTCAAAGAGAATATAAAAGAATGTATGGATTACATTATAATAACAGCAAGAAATTTACAGAAGCTAAATTTAAAAAGTGGTCTAAACAAGCAAGAGAGTTAAGAGACAGGTATACAGATGATAAAATAGAAGAATTTAAGGAAGAATTAAAAAAATCAAGTAATCTATATCGATCTTAAATCAATACAACTTAATGATGCCTAGCAAAATATAAATTTTCATATAGATTTATGTCAAAAATGTAATAAAAAAGTAATATTACAGCTTTGAAAACTACAAAAAATAGCTCCCGTAAAAGAAAAACAGTTATATTAAGCAATAGCACAAATTCATGCTATTGCTTTTTTGCGTAAAATTTGTTTAATATATAATATATAAGAATAGGAATAAAGGGGATTTGATGTAATATGAATCAAAAAAGAAAAATATCATTGATGTTAGTTTTAATAATAATTTTACAAGTAATATTGCCAACATTAACTGGAGTAATTGAAAGTGATATAACATTATTTTCAATAGCTGTAACAACAGTAAAAGAATGGGATATATCTAAAAATGGGGATGGAACTGTACTAGCGGTATTAGATAATGAAGGAACTTTAACAATATTCGGTCAAGGGGAAATGAAAGATTGGTATTATAACAATGAGCATGTTGCAGAGTGGCATGATGTAATAAAAAATATAAATAATTTAACAATAGGAGAGGGAGTTACTAATATAGGAGAAAGAGCATTTATGGAATGCGAAAAAATAAAAAACGTAAAACTTCCTTCAACAGTAACAGATATAGGAATATATGCATTTGGTGATTGCAAAAGTATGCAATCATTTGAGATAAATAGCTTTTTAAGGATTGACTCAAGTGTCTTTTTAGGATGCGACAATTTAACAAAACTTATTATAGGAAAAGAGGTTAAAAATGTTAATAAAGATTTATTAACACAGTTAGAAAATTTAAAAACAATAGAGGTAGATTCACAAAATAATTATTTAAAAGTTATAGATGGATTGGTATATGATTATAATGTAACTGAAGTAATTGGATGTATACCAGGAAAAATAGGAAAAGTTACTATACCCAATACAGTAAAAAAAATTGGAAATATAGCATTTCAAAATTGTAAGTATGTTACAGAAATTGATATACCAAATTCTGTAGAATCTATTGGACAAAGTGCATTTAATATATGTAGTTCTTTGACTGAAATAACAATACCAGGAAGTGTAGAAGTTATCCCTAAATATATGGTTATGCAATGCTCAAAATTAGAGAGAATAATAATTAAAGAGGGTGTTAAAACAATTGAGTTTGGAGTAATTCAAGGATGTGAAGAATTAGAATATATAGAATTACCATCAAGTGTGGAGAAAATAGATGTTGAAGCTTTTATTGGGGCACCTAGCATAAAAGAGTTTAAAGTTAGTGAGGACAGTAATTATTTTAGTAGTCAAAATGGAATTTTATATAATAAAGATAAGACAAAATTAATAAAATATACAACAGGAAGTGAAGAAGAAGAATTTATTATACCCGATCATGTTACAAGTTTAGAAGATTCATCTTTCTACAAAGCAAATAAATTAAAAAAAGTTACATTTAATAATAATATAAAAGAAATACCTCAAGCATGCTTTATGTCATGTGAAAACTTAATAGATGTTAACATACCTAATTGTGTTAATTTTATAGACAGTTCTGCTTTCAGAAGTTGCACAAGTTTAAAAAATTTTGTTATTCCAGAAGGAACAACAAAATTAGGGGGAGCAGTATTTCTATATTGTGAAAATTTAGAGAGTGTTACTATTTTAGGAAATATTACACAAATGGGAAATGGTGTATTTGGAAATTGTAAAAATTTAAAAAATTTAACAATCCCATGTGCTGTAGAAACAATCGGAACAAGGGTTTTTGAAAATGTACCGGGACCAGTTAATTATTATGAAAATAATCAGGCCATGGTAAAATATGCGGAAAAATATCCTGATGAAACAGAGTATAATATGCTTGATGCGAAAAAAATTGTAGAAATAAAGTTAACAAAAGCTCCAACAAAAACAACATATATAGAAGGACAAAACTTTAATCCGGCAGGAATGGTAGTAACAGCAACATATAATGATGGAACAACAAAAGAAGTAACAAATTATATAGTAACAGATGGAGATAATTTAACAGTAGGAAAAACAAGTGTAACAATAAGCTATACAGAAAATGGAGTAACAAAAACAACAACACAAGGAATAACAGTAAATGAAGATCATACATGGGATTCAGGTGAAGTGACAAAAGAGCCAACATGTAAAGATAAAGGAGAAAAGACATATACATGTACAGTGTGTGGAGAAACAAAGACAGAAGAAATAGCAGTAACAAATAATCATACATGGGATTCAGGTGAAGTAACAAAAGAACCAACATGTAAAGATAAAGGAGAAAAGACATATACATGTACAGTGTGTGGAAAAACAAAGACAGAAGAAATAGCAGTAAATGAAGATCATACATGGGATTCAGGCGAAGTAACAAAAGAGCCAACATGTAAAGATAAAGGAGAAAAGACATATACGTGTACAGTGTGTGGCCAGACAAGAACAGAAGAAATAGCAGTAACAAATAATCATACATGGGATTCAGGTGAAGTGACAAAAGAGCCAACATGTAAAGATAAAGGAGAAAAGACATATACATGTACAGTGT
>CAMEUC010000033.1 GCA_945937855.1 uncultured Clostridium sp.
AATATATAACACCCTGGGAGCGGATTATTAAAAACACTCACGCAAACTACAATTTATCTGAATTTATCCTCATAAATTAATAAAAAGCACAGGAATTTAATTCTGTGCCCATCTTATCATTTTTACATCTTTATATTTATCTAGAACCTCCATATATTTTTGGTATTCTTCTTCCCATAATATTTCTGGTACTTTATCAAATGCATCAAATACTTTTTCCGCTTCTTGTAAAAATATAATTTGTTCTTGACTATTAAGTTTTTCATATTTTTTTGAAAATTTATATAATTGATCTAGCATTTGGTTTGCCTCTATAAAAGACCAAAAGTCTTTTACATTCATACCTGCTGCTCTTATTTGTGCAACAGAAAATGCCACTAATAAAAATATTATAAATACTAGTATATATATTATAAATAAAAAAATCATTTATTTTCCCCTTTTCATAAGTATATACCATATTATACCATATTAGTTTTTTTTTGGCAAATTTTTTATATTTTCCCACAAAAGGAGCTAGAAGTCCTCATAGCACTTGCAGGTACATCCGAATAGTCATTTATATGATCTGTAAAATTATATTTTTAGTACTCAAACCACAATCCTTTTGTTTTTAGTTCTGATATTATTTGGTTATGCTCTGAATTTGTTCTTGAAAAATATACTTTTCCACTTTTATCAGCTACAAAGAATAAATAATCTGTATTACTTGGCTCTATTGCAGCTTCTATACTCAATTTACTTACTGATGATATTGGTCCTACTGGTAATTTTCCCTCCATGTTGGGTCCTCTTGTATTATATGGATTATAAGTATCTATTTCCTTTTGGTATAGGTCTCTATCACCCATATCTATTTTAAAAGCATAGTATGTTGTAACATCACTTTGTATTGCCATATTTTTTTCCAATCTGTTATAAATCACACTCGATACATCTTTTCTATCCTCTGCATTTACAGATTCCATTTCTATAATTGAAGCTATTGTTAGTATTTCATGCACATTTAGATCACTTGCATCTATTTCTTCTTTATATACATCCAATATTTCCTCCATTTTGTTTAACATTTTTTCAAATATTTCTTCTACACTTACATCTTTATTTTTTAATGCATAAGTATCTGGAAACAAATACCCTTCTAGTGCATAATATATATCTTCATCTTTTATTTCATCTGTTATAAACCAATATTTTTCTATTAGAGAATCAATATAACTTTCATTCTCTAATAGTTCATATACATCATCTTCTGTATTATTTGTTGTTTCAGATATTTTTCCTGCAAGCCATCTGATATTTTTTCCTTCTAAATATGTAAAATTTATGTAATTTTGGTCATATACTATTCCACTTTGTAAAGATTCTGCTATTTCTTTTAAAGACATATTTTGTCTTAAATTATATTCTCCTGCTTTAAAATTGTCTATATTGTTTAATTTAACATAAATTTTAAAACCTAATTTACTCTTTATAATATTATTTTCTTTTAAAATATCTGCAATACCACTTGTGCCTGTTCCAAGTGGTATTGAAATTCCTATTTTTTCATCACTTGAACTTACTTTTGTAAACATTGATACATACATTATTATAATTATTATTATTACAATGCTAAACATTATTAAGCCAATCTTTAGTTTATTCATTTTTTATTCCCCTTTTTCACTTATTAAATAGTCTACTACTCCGACAATATCTGCTTCTTCAAAGCTGTTGTTTAAAATTACATCTGTTGTAATTCCTAGTTCTCTTAATCTTGGTGTAAGTTCTATAATAAATCTATCAAAACAATTTTTATCCTCTACTTTTTGGAAGTCTATGTTAATTCCCCTTACTCTGTATTTAGATACAAAATTAACTATTGTATCTACTAATTCTGTTCTTGTTTTGTAATTACTTATTAAATCATTTGATTGTTTTTCTAGTCCTTTATTTGAAATTGTTGCCCATATTGCATCATCACCAACTTCAAAATCTTCTTGGTTTATTCCAATGACCCCATTTTCTTCAAAACTAAATAGTGTTCTTATTGTAATTTTGGTTGCTTCTTGTTTATCATTATATAAAGAAAAAGTACTTCCATCTTTTAAGCTTAACGTAAGTTCCTTTGTCTTAATTGCGTCATCAAAGTCTTGTCTTACTATATATTCATTTGTAAGCACATTTGCTTTTACATATCCGGAGTGTTCCGTCTTCTTTTCTAATTAATCTCCAACCTTTGCTTGTTGTATAATAGCAATTAACCACTTCCCCAGGTTCCACTGTTCCTACACTTTTAGAAATTAGTCTTGGTTTATATTTTAATTTAGAACCTTCTGCTACTTCCGCTTTTATTAGTCCTTGGTTTAAACTTTCAATTACCACCATATCTGTGCTTTCTATATATTGTACATATATATTATATACTAACTCCAACTCTGAAATCGGAATATAAATAACACCATCTTTTAGTAATATTTTAGAATTTATATCTTGTTTAACACCATTTATTACCATCTGATTTTCTGCAACACAAAAACTTGCGGTTTTGGTGTTAGATGTTGTTACTATCGTTGAAGATCCCTCGTCATAATAAATGTTTTTATCAAAGAAGTTTGCAATATCATCTTTTGATAAATAAACTACGCCATTCTCGCTTATATAAATATTATGTTTTAAATTTTCAGTTAAATCTTCATCATTTACTATAAATTTTGGTACATCAGCATATTTATCTCTTTTAAATCCTGGTGCATAATTTAGTATAAATGCCACTACTATGAAAGCTATTAAACAAATTATTATATTTCTTATAAATTTTTTCGTATTTAGTTTCATTTTTTTACTCCTTTTTTATTTTGCCATTAGTATATCATATTTAAATATAAAATTTGTATATATTTTTTAAAATTTATTGAATTTATTTGAATTTTATTGTAATATCTAACCGATAATATAATTGGAGAGTGATGATTTTATGAAATTTGAAGAATGGAATTCATTTAATCCTGGTGAATGGTGTTTTGAAATAAATGTACGAGATTTTATTCAAAAAAACTATACTCCATACACTGGGAATGCAAATTTTTTATCAGATGCAACTGATAATACAAAAAAACTTTGGAATACAGTTTTAGATTTATATGAACAAGAAAGGAAAAATAATGGTGTTTTAGAAGTAGATGCTGATACTATTTCTACTATCACAAGTCATAAACCTGGTTATATTAATAAAGATTTAGAACAAATTGTTGGACTTCAAACAGATAAACCTTTAAAAAGAGCTATTATGCCTAATGGTGGAATTCGTATAGTAGAAAAATCTTGCGAAGCTCAAAATGTCAAGGTTTCTGAAGAGATAGAAAATATTTATCATAATTACAGAAAATCTCATAATGATGGAGTTTTTTCCGCTTATACTCCAGATATAAGAGCTGCTAGAAGTTCACATTTAATAACAGGTCTACCTGATGGATATGGTAGAGGAAGAATTATTGGTGACTACAGAAGAGTTGCTCTTTATGGTGTAGATGCTTTAATAGAATTTAAGAAAAAAGATTTATCAGTTTTAGAAACTCCAAATATTTTAGAAGAAGAAATTCAAAAACGTGAGGAAATTTTTGATCAAATTAAAGCTTTAAATGAATTAAAAGAAATGGCTTCTATGTATGGTTTTGATATTTCTAGACCTGCAAAGAATTCTAAAGAAGCTGTTCAATGGTTATATTTTGGATATTTAGGTGCAACTAAAGAACAAAATGGTGCTGCTATGAGTATTGGTAGAAACTCTACTTTCTTAGATATATATTTTGAAAGAGATTTAAAATCAGGACTTATAACTGAACAAGAATTACAAGAATTAATGGATCATTTTGTTATGAAGTTAAGAATGATAAGATTTTTAAGAACTCCTGAATATAATGAATTATTTAGCGGTGACCCTGTTTGGGTAACTGAAAGTATTGGTGGTATGGGATTAGATGGAAGAACTTTAGTTACTAAAAACTCTTTTAGGGTACTTCATACTTTAGAAACTTTAGGTGCTGCTCCAGAGCCAAACTTAACTGTGCTTTGGTCTACTAATTTACCAAGGGGATTTAAAGAATATACTACGAAACTTTCTATTAAAACAAGTTCAATTCAATATGAAAATGACGATTTAATGAGAACTTACTGGGGAGATGACTACTCTATTGCTTGCTGTGTTTCTGCAATGAGAACTGGAAAACAAATGCAGTTTTTTGGAGCTAGATGTAATTTAGCCAAAGCATTGCTTTATGCAATAAATGGTGGTAGAGATGAATTATCTGGAAAGCAAGTAACTACTCGTTTTGAGCCAATTACTTCTGAATATTTAGATTATGATGAGGTTATGAAAAAATTTGACGCAATTCTTGATTGGACAGCCAAAACATATATAAATGCATTAAACATTATTCATTATATGCATGATAAATACGCTTATGAAGCTTTAGAAATGGCTCTTCATGATTCAGATGTATTTAGAACAATGGCTTGTGGTATTGCAGGTTTATCTGTTGTTGCAGATTCACTTTCAGCAATCAAATATTCTAAAGTAAAAGTAATTAGAGATGCAACTGGTTTAGCTGTTGATTATGAAATTGAAGGAGATTATCCAAAATATGGAAATGATGATGATAGAGTTGACCACATTGCTGTTGATGTTGTTAAATTATTTATGGGAAAATTACAAAAACAAAGAACTTATAGACACTCTGTTCCTACTCTTTCAATTTTAACAATAACATCAAATGTTGTTTACGGTAAAAATACTGGTAGCACTCCTGATGGAAGACGTGCTGGTGAGCCTTTTGGTCCTGGTGCAAATCCATTACATGGTAGAGATTCTCACGGAGCTTTAGCTGTTTTAAACACTATAGCAAAACTTCCTTATTCTCACTCAGAAGATGGAATTTCTTATACTTTCTCTATCACTCCTGGAACATTAGGAAAGGATGAAGAATCTCGAGTTAATAATCTAATTTCTCTATTAGATGGATATTTTGTTCAAGATAGTCATCATATTAATGTCAATGTTTTCGACAAAAGTCTTTTACTAGATGCAATGGATCATCCAGAAAAATATCCTCAACTTACTATAAGAGTTTCAGGTTATGCAGTTAACTTTGTAAAGTTAACTAGAGAGCAACAATTAGATGTGGTTCACAGAACAATTCACGAGAGAATTTAAATGGAGATTTTTATGGAAGATTTAAAAGGAAATATTCATTCAATTGAAACTTTTGGTACTGTAGACCGGTCCTGGTATTAGATTTGTTGTTTTTATGCAAGGCTGTCATTTACAATGTAAATATTGCCAAAATCGTGATACTTGGTCTACAGATGCTAACACCTTGGTTACTGTTTCAGAACTAGTAGAAGAAATAAATAGATATGAAAAATATATTAAACTTTCAAATGGTGGTGTAACAATTTCAGGTGGAGAGCCTCTTTTACAAATTAAGTTTTTGATTTCTCTTTTTGAGGAGTTAAAAAAACTAGGTTACCATATTGCAATTGATACATCTCGGGATGTTTTTTATAAATGATGATGTAAAAAAATTGCTTAGTTTAACAGATTTGGTTTTATTAGATATTAAACATATAAATCCAGAAAAATGCAAAGATTTAGTTGGAGTTTCTAATAAACTTGAATTAGAATTTGCAAAGTACTTAAGCGATAATAATATTGCAATTTGGATAAGGCAGGTATTGGTCCCTGGGTTAACAGATGATGAGGAAGATTTAATAGCTTTAAGAGATTTTATTAATTCACTAAAAACTGTTCAAAAGGTAGAGATTTTGCCTTACCATAATCTTGGTAAAACCAAGTGGGAAAACTTAGGCTTAAATTATGCTTTAGAAAATGTTAGAACTGCAACAGATGAAGATGTAAAACGAGCGAAAGAAATATTGAATTTATAAAATTAAAGGTGATTATATGAAAACTGCTTTTATCATACATGGTTTTAATGGGGACACTACTTATACTTTTGGTCCTCATTTAAAAAGTGAATTGGAAAAAAGAAATTATAATGTAATTATGCCGAACTTTCCTATACGAACTGATGCAACATATTTAGGGTGGGCTTCTATATTAAATCAATATAAAGAATTATTTGACGAAAATACAATAGTTGTATGCCATTCTATTGGCAATCCTTTTATAATTAAATATATTTCTGAAAATAATCTAAACGCCAAATTATATGTTAGTGTTGCCGGATTTTGTAAACTATTTATAGTACCAGACCGAGAAGATTTAAACAAAGCTTTTGTTGATTTTCAAGTTAGCGAAAAAGATATTAATTATTGTAAGAATAATATTAAATTTAGATATTCTTTATATAGTGATAATGACCATGTAATTCCTTTTAATATATTGGAGGATTTTGTTAACAAATTAGAATCAAATCCAGTTTTCATTAGTGGTGTTGGTCATATGGGCAATAGAGAAAACACAAAAAAGTTACCCCAAATTTTAAATATAGTAGATGAAATAAGCAACTAATTAAAAAAGAGTATAGAAAAAGTTGTGTAAATAAATCCTTCCGTGATAAAATATAAAATATCAAGGAGGGTTTTTTCTATGGGTAAAAAAGTAGAAAAAGGAAAAAATGAAATAGTAGAGGAATTTTTTAGAAGGAATGATCCAAAAAACATTAAATCAATGAGTGATATGTATGCAGCATGGAAAGATTTCTTTGCTCCTGCTTTTCAGAAATTGCTAGACGCAGAAATGGAAGCGAAAATTGGTTATTCCAAAAATGAAAGAACAGATAACAATAATTATCGAAATGGATATTATCCGGAAAGAACTGTAGCAACAGAAATGGGAGATATACCAGTAAAAGTTCCTAGAGATAGAAATGGAGAAATTGAATCTGATTTAGTTCCTAAGTATTCACGAACAGCAAACGGATTTGATGAAAAAGTAATATCTATGTATGCTTTAGGGATGTCTGATAAAGATATTCAAGAACAGATAAGAGAGATATTTGGATGTAATCTTTCGCCAGATATGATAAGTGATATAACAGATAAAATTATACCAGAAATACAAGAATGGCAAAAAAGAAGATTAGAAAGTGTATATCCTATTGTATTTATTGATGCTACGCATTTTCATGTAAGAGATAACGGGCAAATTGTAAAGAAAGCTGCCTATGTAGTATTAGGAATTGATAAAGATGGAATGAAGAAAGTTTTAACAATAACAATCGGGGAAAATGAAAGTGCAAAATATTGGATGACAGTTTTAAATGAGCTTAAAAATCGTGGTGTACAAGATATTCTAGTATTATGTGCAGATGGTCTAACAGGCTTAAAGGATGCAATATCAGCAATTTATCCAAAGACAGAATATCAAAGATGTATTGTGCATCAAATAAGAAACTCTTTAAAGTATGTTCCATATACAGACAGAAAAGAATTAGCTAATGATTTAAAAACTGTATACAAGGCAAGTACAGAAGAATTAGGCTATACTAATTTATTAGAATTGGAAGAAAAATGGAAACACAAATATCCTGGTGCAATTCAAAGTTGGATAGATAACTGGGACGTACTTTCTGTGTTCTTTAAATTCTCAGCAGAGATAAGAAAAATCATGTATACTACAAATGCAATAGAAAGCTTAAATAGTACATATAAAAGGATTAATAGAAATAGAAATGTATTTCCAACAGATATGTCTTTATTAAAAGTTCTTTACCTTTCAACATTAAAAGCAGAGAAAAAATGGTCAAGAATGGTTGATAAATGGGACTTATGCTTGTCTCAATTTAGAATCATGTATGAAGGTAGGATATAATTAAAAGCCTAAACTAAAATAAGTCATAGCTTTGCTATGACTTATATATGGGGATGGATTCGGCAAGCCACGTCCTAAAAACAGTCCACCGGACTGTTTTTATCTTCACTTTCGTTCAGGCTCGTCCTTCTCGAATCCTTCCTTTACTAAACAAACTAAAATAGCCATAGCTTTGCTATGACTATTTTAGTTTGGTGGGCAGGGATGGATTCGAACCATCGTACTCGTATGAGAACAGATTTCTTACTACTATAGTTTTCACTACCATTTTTAAATGTTTGTAGTCTGGACTTTCTCTTTATCTAAATTAGATACCAGGTATAAAGTCTCTACACTCGAGAATTTCTTCTCTAGCTCGGGATTATCATCAGCTTGTCTCTGTTAAGACTTCCCCGAATTAGCCTAGTTTTCACTATACAATCACTTGTATAGGCTGCAATTTCTGACTTTTCAAATCAAAGCCTACAGTCTGCCGCCTTTAGCCACTCGGCCACCTACCCATATATACAAAAAAATTGGTGCTCCCTCAAGGATTCGAACCTTGGACCCACCGGTTATGAGCCGGTTGCTCTGACCAACTGAGCTAAGGGAGCATTTCTTAACGCGAGATTTATTATAGAATATTTTTGTGAATATGTCAAGACATATATTGAATTTTTTTTATTTTTTTGTTATTGTTCAGTAGGTCAATTATAAAAATCTCCAACGGCGAAGCAAGAGAGCCCCTTTATCAAGGGGGCTGTCACCGCTAGGTGACTGGGGGTTCTTGCAATACATTTTTAAGAACCCTCCGTCAGCCTTCGGCTGCCACCTCCCTTGTTAAAGGAGGTTTCTTGTCTAGCCTTTGTAGTTTTTCTACATATTTTTATACTCTACTGAACATTAACATTTTTTTAATATATTTCATCTATCTGAGTTAATTTTGCATATTTTTCTTTTGGGAATTCTGTATCATATGGAACATCTCCAAATATTTCTGGCATTATTTCTTTAAAATGTAGTAATAATGGAATGATTAGCTGTCTTATTGATGGATGTGTATGGCTTGATGCTCTTAAATTTAGTATATGTTTCCATTCTCTAATGTTCGCTGTCATGGTTACTTCTGCTGCAGTACTATGTGGTAATATCATTCTTAATTGGTCTGGTAATGCTCCCAATTTTGACATTTCTATATAGTTTTTCTCAATTTCTTTACATGTATTTTCCCATTTAGTATAAAGTTCTGTCCCGTCATCCATATTGCATGGTTTTATAAATTTTATTTCATTATTAAATTTATCTTTTCCATAATTGCAATATCTGGTACTTTCAATTGAAAATGATGCAATTCTATGTCTTGTTAAGTCTTTATATACTCCTATATCACAAAACATTCTTATTGTTATTTTTTCATGTTCTAATACAGATTCATGTCCTCTTGTAATACAATTATTTAATAGTGTTTTATAAGATTCTTCACTTATTTTTCCTTCTGAACGGTAGCATGTTCTACAAGCTCTTTCTATGTTTTTCATTATTTTTATTCCATCTACTTTTTCTACTTGTATATATGGGTCTACTATTTGCATTTTCTCCTCCTTGATTCTTTATCTAGACAGGGGTGGAACCCTGCACACTACAGACTTCTATATTAATATATCTTTACATTTATAAAGCAGGAATCTTTTATAAATTCCTGCTTTTTAAGCATTTTATATTTTTAATTTTGTTTGTTTCCTTCAGGTAATGCCTCTGGCAATGAAAGTACAACTTTTATTTTACATATATATTGAATTGTTCTTACTAATTTGCTATTTTTAATTCTCTGCCATAATGATGGTTTTACTTCAAATCTAGTTTGTTCTATATATTCTTCATCTTCAGTAGTTTCTACAATAGTATTTACTTTTGTTTTTTCTTCTTCTACTACAGGAGCTGGTATTCCTTTTAATGCTTCTGCAATTTCAATTCCTATATAACTTAAAGCTTTAGATCTATCTTCTATTCTTTCCATGTCTATTTCAATATGTAAATTTGATTCTAAGTTAGAAATTTTAGCTTTTACTAATTTTAATGCTGATTCATAGTTTTCTGTATCTTTTTTCTTTGCTTTTCCTATTATTGTTAAAGCTTCTATTGCATCTTCTGGAACTCTTCCTGAAACTTCTTTTATCTTATTTTTCCAATCTTTTTCTTTACTTTCTACAGATTCTAAAACATCTTTTAATTCATTTGACACACAAATATTTTGTTCTCTTTGTCTTATTAATTTTTCTATTTGTTTTGTATTTTCTTCGAATTGATTTG
Organism: uncultured Clostridium sp.; assembly: GCA_945937855.1. Taxonomy (GTDB): domain Bacteria; phylum Bacillota; class Clostridia; order TANB77; family CAG-508; genus UMGS1933. The sequence goes on from CAMEUC010000033.1 coordinate 10,106, forward strand.
TTGTGTATTCTACTAATCCGTAAGCAGCTTTATATACGTCGGCTGGAAAGTTTTTCTTTTTTGGATATTCAATTAAATAAGTTTTTATTGAATCTATTAAATCTTTAAAGAAAGCAT